>JAQIDF010000462.1 GCA_027858145.1 Prolixibacteraceae bacterium
TTGTCGGAAATAATCAGGTTATTGCCATTCAGGGCGATGCTTCTCTGGCTGCAAGCGGTTGGCCAAAACTAGCTCACGACAATCGAAATACGAGTAATTGGAGCAAGCACTAAATAGAATAAACACAGAAATAAATCAATTATCAAAAGAGCTTTTCTTATTTTTGATAAATATTGTGCAACCATGAACATTGAATCACTCAGAGAATATTGCTTATCGAAGAAAGGAGCTACTGAAAGTTTTCCTTTTGATGAAACATCGCTTGTTTTTAAAGTGATGAATAAAATGTTTGCCCTCACGGATCTTGAAGAAAATTTGTGGGTTAATGTAAAATGCAATCCCGAAACTGCTATCGAGCTTCGTGAACGATATTCATTTGTTATGCCGGGCTTCCACATGAATAAAAAGCATTGGAATACCATTAGAATTGACGAAACCGTACCCGATACTTTTGTGAAAAAATGGGTTGACCACTCGTATAAACTGGTTGTTAAAAGCTTGTCCAAAAAATTGCAAGCAGAATTAAATCAATAGATAATGCAAGAAATTGAATTTGAATTAGAAACCGAATACATTGAGCTGATTAAGTTGCTTAAACTTTTGCAAATAGCCGAAAGCGGGGCACAGGCCAAATTATTTGTTGAAAATGGCGAGGTTATTTTAAATGAAGAGCCGGAATCTCGTAAACGTGCCAAACTAAGAAAAGGTGATATTGTTGAAATTTTTGATGTGCAGGTAAAGGTTGTATAAATAAACCATTAGAAAGGCATACATAGCACCTTTTTTCTTGATTAATATCATATCCCATTTAAATACATTCGTCTTATTTTGTAAGATAACCAGATGAAATTTATATTCCTCTGGCTTGATATTTACTAACCTAAAGATGATTCCATGGGAACAGAATCTTACTTCAAAGTTTTTAGAGAGAATGTAGTTGGATATAACCACGAGATTGAAACTCCCTTTGGTAAGAAAAAAATTGTGTATGCCGATTGGATTGCCAGCGGAAGGCTGTATAAACCCATAGAACAAAAAATAACCTGCGATTTTGGCCCCTATGTTGCCAATACACACTCTGAAGCCAGTGCCACGGGTGAAATAATGACCAATGCTTATAAACATGCCCACCATAAAATTAAAATGCATGTAAATGCCGGCGATGATGATGTAATAATTACAGCCGGCTTTGGAATGACTTCAGTACTGGCAAAATTTCAGCGAATCCTGGGCTTACGCTTACCTGAAAAACTACAAAACAAATGTTTAATAAGAGAAGAAGACCGTCCGGTGGTTTTTATTACCCACATGGAACATCACAGCAATCAAACTCCCTGGATTGAGAGTATTGCTGATGTGGTAATTATACCACCAGACGAAAACCTCGAGGTAAAAACAGAAAACTTACGCACCGAAATTGAGAAATACAAAAACAGAAAAATGCTTATTGGCTCATTTTCGGCTTGCTCAAATGTTACCGGTATTAAAACACCATATCGCAAGCTTGCTGAAATTATGCATGAATATAACGGTTATTGCTTTGTAGATTTTGCAGCCTCTGCGCCTTATGTAGATATTAACATGCACCCCGAAAATCCTAAGCAATCACTTGATGCTATATTCTTTTCTCCCCACAAATTTTTGGGAGGCCCGGGCAGCTCGGGTGTGTTGATATTTCACAAAAACTTATATAAAAACCGAATTCCCGATCATCCGGGAGGGGGTACTGTTAACTGGACAAACCCCTGGGGAGAACACAGCTATGTTGCCGATATTGAAATCAGGGAAGATGGTGGCACTCCAGGTTTTTTGCAAGCTATTAAAACAACACTTGCAATACAGTTGAAAGAACAAATGAGCACTGAAAAGATACAGGCACGCGAAAAAGAACTGGTTAACCTTCTTTTTAACGGATTGGAAAAAACGCCCGGCATTAATATTTTGGCTGGTGAAAACAAAAACAGGTTGGCTGTAATATCGTTTTTTGTCGATGGAATTCATCACAATTTAATGGTGCGACTACTAAGTGATCGTTTTGGGATACAAGCCCGTGGTGGTTGCTCATGTGCAGGCACATACGGTCATTACTTATTGCACGTTGACCAAAATATATCACGAAAAATCAGCAAAAAGATAGACAATGGCGATATGTCGTTAAAACCCGGATGGGTACGATTGTCATTACACCCAACCACATCTGACACCGAAGTGTATTTTATTGTTGAAGCAATAAAACAAATTGCAAATAACATTGAAGATTGGTCGGCTGACTATGAGTTTTGCAATCAAACGAATGAATATTGTCATAAATCGTTAAAAGGTAAAACCAACCCCATCATTAACCAGTTATTTACCTTTTAATGTAGATTTTTTGATGTTTCCGACAAAAAAAAAGCCGGAAAAAGAGAATTTCCGGCTGAAGTTAAGCATGTGCGCTCAGGGTGTGTGGTTGGAAAAGAGAAAATTAAACTGGTTTTGATTAAGCATCACAAATGTACGGCAAACGACAGGTAAAAGTCAAGTGTTTTTTGAAGTTTTTTTTAAAAAAAAAGTGAAAACATTCACCGAAATTTCAAATAAGTTAAACTTCAACCCATTCACCCTTCAATATGCTGTACACTTCTAAATCGAAATATCTTTTCCCATACCGTTCGCCTGCTCTTTCGATACCTTCAAAAGTAAGACCAATACGTTTGGGAATATTGCTGCTGGCTGTATTGTTAACAGCACACTTTACGCAAATGCGGTTCATCTCCATTGTATTGAAGCAAAACGCAACTAATTTTTCTACCGATTTGGTCACAATGCCTTTCCCGGTCATTTTCTCAATAATCCAATAACCAATTTCAGCTTTGTGGTTCAGATAGTCGATATCCTTGAGCCCAATCAGGCCTGCAAATTCATCGTTATAACGAATTATAAACACTTCCTGCCTCCACTCAGCATCATCAACTATCGATTTCACGAAGGCACTGGTATCTTGCACGCTTTTTGTAGCATCAACAAACGGTAACCACCGACGTAAAAAAGTACGGTTTTCGTTTATGGCATCAAAAATGGGTTGCGTATCATCAATCTCCGTGGGCTTCAAAACGATACTTTTATCAACAATTATTTTTTGAAACTCCATTTTTTCTATTTTTGAAGAAATTAATATTTCAATAAAATTATTACTTATTTTTTAAATTTCACACAAATGAACATAAAAAACGCTTTTTTGTACCTCATTTTCATCGTATCGATGATAGCCTGCGCAGGTAAGAAAACGAATGCAGGTGACGGCGACAGGCCTCAGGTTCTTATTAAGACAGAATATGGTGACATGCTGGTAGAATTATATAACGAAACGCCTCAGCACCGCGACAATTTTTTAAAAATGGCAAAGGAAGGCTTTTACGACGATTTACTTTTCCATCGTGTAATTGAAGGGTTTATGATACAGGGCGGCGACCCCGATTCAAAAAACGCACCCTCGGGTAAAAGGCTGGGTGGAGGAGGTCCGGGATACACCATCCCGGCAGAAATTATTGACGGCCTGTACCATAAAAAAGGAGCTTTATCGGCAGCGCGCCAGGGCGATAATGTAAATCCCGAACGAAAGTCTTCGGGTTCACAATTCTACATTGTGCAGGGTAAAACCTGGAACGATGAAATGATCCAACAATTTGAAGAACGACAAATGTTTCAGGCTATGCGCCAAAAAGCCATGCAGTTATACGGCAAACACATGGACGATGTGAAACGTTTTCAGGAAAACAACATGCAGGACAGCATTATCCAACTACGTATTGACCTGCAGGAGAAGGCAGAACAAATGGTGGACAGCTCCATGTTTAAACTAAATGAAAAACGCCGCGAAATTTATTCAACAATTGGAGGAACCCCGCAACTTGATGGGGAATACACCGTTTTTGGCGAAGTTGTTGAGGGACTTAATGTAATTGATTCAATAGCGGCCGTAAAAACCAATCAAGCCGACCGTCCACTTGAAGATGTAATAATGGAAATGAAAGTAATAAAAGAATAAACTGTTTTATGTTGAAAAGATTTTCGATTATACTGTTTTTATCCGGGCTCTTGCTCCAGGTTCAGGCACAAACTTATCATGCCGAAATATCAACGAACATGGGCGACATGACGTTTATGCTATACGATGATACGCCACTGCACCGTGATGGTTTTATTGAGCTGACCCGTAACGGACATTTCGAAAAT
This sequence comes from Prolixibacteraceae bacterium, assembly GCA_027858145.1. GTDB lineage: Bacteria > Bacteroidota > Bacteroidia > Bacteroidales > Prolixibacteraceae > Roseimarinus. The sequence continues at coordinate 4,216 of JAQIDF010000462.1, forward strand.
ACACTTTTTTACAGGGTAATTGAGGACTACATTATTCAGGGCGGATCGAAAGATTCGCGAAATGCACCCCCGGGAAAATTTATCGGGTATGGCGACCCGACTAAAACAGTAAACGATGAAATTAAGGATCATCATATATGCAAGAAAGGCGCACTTTGCGCACCACGTCAGCCCGATGAGGTAAACATTTTTAAGCAAAGCGATATTTCCCAGTTTTTTGTTGTTCAGGGTGAAACCTTTCGCCCCGGACAGATCGATACAATGGAGTTGGCAGTTAACAGACCCATCAAAAAGAGAATATACCGGGATGTTTATACGCCAGACAAAAAAAAGCGCCTGAAAAAACTGAAAGATGAAGAAAACTGGGAAGAAGCACGTAAGCTGGCCAACGAGATTAAAGATGAGATTGATGTACGTTACGAGCTTGCCGAGGGAAAACTGGAGTACTCCGAAGCCCGGCGCGAAGCTTATACGACCATTGGCGGAGCGCCTCAAATTGAAAATGAATACACGGTTTTTGGCGAAATTATTTCTGGCATGGAAGTAATTGATAAAATAGCTGCCTTAAAAACAGATAAAAACAACCGTCCGTACACGGATGTGGTTATTCATGTAAAAATCAAAAAAAATAAGTAATGCGTTTTCCAGTCTATATATTAACCTTCGTTATTCTTTTGGCATCAGCATGTTCTAATAATACAAAACAGAAAGATCAAAACAGCAGCAAAGGGCAAAACACTGAAAAGAAATCAGAAAAGGAAGACAATGGCTTTTCTGCATTGGCTAAGTCGGTATTCGAAATAAAAACATACGATGGGAAGCGTATTCTGGAAACCGGGAAAGGCTTTTTAGTAACGCCAACCACTATTGTTGCCCCGTTTTCGCTTTTTGCCAGGGCAAACCGTGCTGTTATTACACCGCTTAACGGGGGACGGCAAACCGAGATTACTGAGTTTTATAATTACGACCGAATCAATAACCTTATTCTTTTACGAATTGATGAATACCCGGCGAAACCACTAAAATTATATGGGGCAAAGAAACCTAAAGGCCTAAAAACGGTGGTTTTAGGCAAAAAGGTTGGCAACCGGCAACCTTTATTTGGAGGCTCTTACCTGGAAGAAAGAATTTTGCAAGGCCGGAAACTACTCAGTATCTCGAACCGGATTGGAAAAATAAGCACCGGCACGCCGGTTTTTGTATCTAACGGAGCCGTTTTGGGTATGGGCATATCTGAGGAAGTGATGTACGAACGCCAATATTTTGCTGTTCCGGTAAACCAAATACTTGCCATGGTTAACAAAAGAGGCGAACCAAAGGCTCTGAGAGCAATTCAATCGGCAAATTCAGAGCGCAATGCCACTATTAAACGGATAATACTCGAAACCGATTTTGGCAACATCACCATTAAATTGTACAATGAAACACCGGCATACCGTGATAACTTCATCAAACTGGCCGAAGAAGGTTTTTACGACAGCCTGCTCATACACCGTGCCATTCGCGACTTTGGCATTCAAACCGGTGCAGCCGATACCCGCCATGCCGCATCAGATGACATTGTAGGATGGAAGGGCCCCGGCTACACCATTCCGGCCAATATTGTTGACGG
>JAQIDF010000426.1 GCA_027858145.1 Prolixibacteraceae bacterium
TATGAAAACCCTCTTTTTTATTATTCTGCTCATGTTTTTGAATGCTACAGCAGGTTTTTCGCAGGATTATTTTGTAATAGAAAATTTCGTTCGTTGTGAACAAACACAAGAACCCATTCCGTATGTTTCAGTTGGTATTAAAGGTACGTCAATAGGTGCCATGACCGATTTGGATGGCCGGTTTTTGCTTAATAAACTACCCATTTCCTTAAAAACCGACACCTTGTATTTTTCGCATGTATCATTTCGCGATACATCAATATCGATTGCCGATATAGGTGCAACTGGAATTATTCTCTCTCCCCGCGAAATTATGCTCGATGGTGTTGATGTTTCACCCTTTGGGAAAACACAGAATGTAGATGCTTTGGTGTTACTGAAAAAATCTTTGGAAAGAATAAGGGGTAACTATCATCCCGGTTTTCAGAATTATGTAGGCCGATATCAATATGTAACAACCGATGAAATAAGCGCCGATACAGTAAGACATTCAAAAGGGGAGTCCAATGTGTATTTGCCATCGCTTGTGTGTTCAGGCAACCATAGAGTACACTACGACTCGTTGTACTTCGATGTTGATAAGCGCGAAGAATCATTGAGCAAATTCATTGATTCAGAGGAAGAACGCACGATGTGTATGCCATTCCCTTACGACTTGAAATATATGCTGGTATATTTTAGTTACATGAGTATCGAATATCGTCTCCCTTTTACCAAAAAAAACCTGAAGGATTACAGCTTCTCAATTTCCGATACTCTGGAACTCTATGATGAGCAGGTTGTACAAGTGGCATTTTCACCATTTGAAAAAGGGCGTAGAAAATATTTTGGCAATATCTATCTTGCTTTAAGCGATTATGCCATCAAAAAAATTGAAATGCACCTGTTGCGCGACGAGCGGAATGTAGCCCGCACAATAGGATTGGGACTTTCATTTAGTACGTATAATTTAACGCATTCTATTTACGATGTCGATATTGAACTTACATACGCCCGTGTTGCGAATGGAAAGTTAATCCCTGATAAAATTACATGCCGGGCAGCGTACAATGTTACCGGGAACAACAACATAAACAGTAACCGCTACATCTCGACCTTTGAGCTGGGAGACTTTGAATATCGCCACATTGTTGAGACCGTTACACCAACCAATCAAGATGAAACTCCACGAATCAATAAACGTTTAATGCGACGGTTGGAGAGGTATATAAAAAAAATTGGGGCGCCTGAATTGTTAGATGAATTAGAGGAAAGATATTGATATAATAGAGTGGGATATAGGGGGATGTTAGCGTTGTATTAACCATGCTTTTTTATTATTTCCTTAATTTTTTACTTTTTAATTAGCTTAAACGATTCTGTTTGTAAACCACTTTCAATTTGAAGTATGTAAAATCCATTGTTCAGGTCGGTTGTTTCAATTGTTTTTTGATGATTAAAAACACCTTTTCGTAATACCTGTCCTGAAGAATTCATCAATTGATACTTACCATTATCGGTTGCAAGGTTTGAACTAACCGTAAAGTTGTTTTTAAAAGGATTGGGATAAACTTTAAACCTGTCCTGTTTGCTTATTTCATCAACATCCGATTGTTCAGCATCTGTTTCATACATTTCTACATTGTCGATGAAAACACAATTTGGATTGTTGCCAATGTAAAACTTTAAAGTGGCTATCGGGTCGTCAACTGATGAAGTGAATTCGAAGCTAAATTCTTGCGGTTCTGTGGTTAGTGATACTTCCTCCTCCATATGGGTTGTGTAGGAGTCTCCGTCTTCTTGAACGGCTACACTCATGGTTCTGTCTTCGGCTGCTTTTGCCATAAATGAAATTGAATATTTTTTGGCAGTGCTGATGGGTGTAAGTTGGCGCAATTGAATGTGCCAATGGTTTGTGCCGGCATTTTCAGGACAAATACGGAGTGCATTGTTACCCGACATTGCTGCATCGTTGACCACTTCGATATTGCTTGAAGCTTCGGCGTTGTTTTGCATGTTCCATCCCGTTGTGTTCAGGTCGAATTCGCCATTACTGACCATGTTGCTATCTTCTTCAATTTCGATACCTTGAAAAGGATATCCTGCATCGGGCAAGCTTTCCATATATTCTTCGAGCCATACAAGAGCCGATCGTTTGGTGCCATTTTGATTTATAATTCCTGAACCTTCTTTCCATGTTGAGCCTTCAACATAGCCCCAAAGTGTAATGCCACCAACAGCCGGATGTTCCCAGAATACAGGGAAAACATTTTTGTACGATCTCAGCTGGTTGGCTTCAGATGCAGGTTGTCCGGTTAGGTCTAATTCGGTAACATAAACCGGAACACCACTTGAGGCCATTAGGTCAATACGTTCTTTTAATGTTTCAGTTTGATCCCACATCACATCAACATTGAATGTATGGGCTTGTGTACCAAAACCATCAATCAACCCCCTGTCGCGCAAAATCTCAACAACATCAAGCATTTCATATATGCCGTCGGGGTTGTTTTCAAGTTCAAAGTCGTTCATTACCAACTTTGAATTTGGAAAATAATGGCGGGCTTTTTGAAATAACCAGATTACCCAGTCGTAACCGGTTTCGCCCGCACCACCTAAACCTTCCCTGAAATAAGGGGTGCCGGCTGCATGTTCCTGATCGTTCCATGTGTTCAGGTGCATATTCTCATTTAAAACATCTATTTGATCCATGTACGGGTACCTGTCTGCTATTGCAGCCATGTATTCTTCAATTTCAGCCTGGAATTCCGCAGGTTCAAGATTCTCGATCCATCGCGGGTACTGGCTTCCCCATGCAATGGCGTGGTAGCGGAACATTAAATGATTGTCCTCTGCAACATTATAAATGCCATCAGCCTGCCACCAGTTCATTTGATCCCTGGTCCCTTCGATGCTGCCCCATTTGTGAGCGTTCTCGGCTGTTACGCCATTCCAGTATTCCAGGTAATCAGAACGAACGTTTTGTGATGCTAAAATATTACCAAGGTATTTGCCTTTCCCGGCACTCATTCCTAAGCTGATAACCGGTTCTTGCCCCACGGTAAACAAAACACCGGACGAAGTGAAAGTATCACCTGCATTATCAGTGGCGCGGGCTGTAATTCGGTATTCACCTTCCTGAACATTCGTCAGGATATATGAATAAGTATGGTTATTGTGTTCGCTTGTTTCGTTTACAAGTTCCCCATCAATAAAAAATTCAACCTTTTCAACCGTTCCATCCTCAAATGTGCCCCCAAAATCGGTTGAATATACATTGATGGTAACATCAGCCCCTGCTTGAAAATATGCGTTGCTGTGCGGGGCAGTTATTACAGCTGAAGGTAAAGTGTTTGAAGCACTTGCTGTTAGTGAATTGCTAGTACTAATTAAAACCAATAGCATTAATGCTAAAAACGTCGAAAATTGTTTCATAGAGTCAGTTATAGTTAGAATTTATACATTACCAGGCATAAAAGCCTGACAAAAAACGATTGCCATTATCTGTGACATCAATTTGCTTTTGGTAGAGCAGAACAGAACAGACAATAACAGTTGCAAATATAGCAGAATCGGCTTATTAATAAAAAACTGAACGGATTTTTGCTGTATTAAATCACACAAAAGGTTTTTGTTTGTACAAATTGATTGGGAACAATACGATGGGTAAAGAATAACATATAAATGTTTCATTCCTAATGAATGGCAATTTCATTAAGAAGAATGGTAGATTATGTATGACTAAAATGTTTTTTAGGATTATCTCAAAGAACATACTATTTTGTAGTCGATTAATATATTATGTTTGTAACTTTAAAGAATATAGTTGTTAATGCAATGAAACCTTTCTTGTAAAGGATAAAATTTAGGATGTTTTTTTAGTTAGGAAAATGAACAATATAAAAGTATGTCCAGGTCGTCAAACAATATAAAATATAAGTTATTCTCTCTGCTCTTTATATTTATCACAATTCATTTCACTGTATTAGCACAAGGAAATTCTCAAATTGATAGCTTAACTCAATTATACTATAAAACGATAGATCAAACTGTTAAGCAGAGAGCACTTAAAGCGCTTTCGAATATTTATGAAGATAAAGGTGATTGGTTTAAATACCAGGAGGTTATGGAGCAAATGCTTTTATTGCAGGAAGAAAAGCAAGACAGTTTCTATTTAGCCGAAACCTATAACAAACTTGGAATATCTTGCAGTAGACGAGGAAAGACCCCTGAAGCGTTGGCTTATTTTCAGAAGGCTCTTGAGATAAATCTGGCTCAAAATAATATTCTCATTGCAGCAAATAGTTACGAAAATATTGGAGTTGTTTATAAGGATATGGGCGATTATTCAAATGCTGTTGACTATCAAATAAAATCTTTGGAAATAAGAAAGGAAAGAAAACATCCACGATTATTGAATAATTACATGAAATTGGCAACGCTTCAGGAGTTGCTTGGGAATGTAGAGAAAGAAGATTACTATCTGAGGTTGGCTAAATCAGAAATGCAAGATATTGATAGTATCACCCCCAGAAATAAAGCCCTTTTCTATAATCAGTTGGGGCATGTGTATAATCAAAGGAATAAGTTGGATAGCAGTATTATATGTTATAAAAATGTAATTCTTTACTCGAAGCAAATAGAATGGAAAGTTGGTATTGCTGTGGGTTTAGGGAATTTAGCCGATTTGTATTCTGAAACCGGAGCTCTGGATAGTTCTATTTTTTATCATCGACAATCACTTAAGCTTTCAGGGGAAATCAACGATTGTTTGAGTATTACGGATGAGTTTTTATCCATAGCAAAACTTTTCGAAAAGCTTGATAAAAACGATTCCGTATTATTTTATGCCAATAATTCATTGTTAAGGGCAAGGGAATGTGATCTGTTGTATCAGCAAAATATTGCTTTAAAATTTATTGCAGAATACTACAGCAGGCAACATAATTTTGAAGAAGCTTATGCCTTTTTGCAACAACATTATAAACTTGAAGATTCCATTTCATCTGCCGATGTAAGAAATAATATTGCCAATTTAGAAACCAGATACGAAACCAAGGTGAAGGAACAGCAAATTGAAATTCTTACCACCGAAAACAAATTGAAGAACCAACGTATTAAGGCAGGAATTATACTGTTAGCAGTGTTGATTGCCGTTATAATACTTATACTATATATTCTTCAAATACGAAAAAAACAAGCAATTCTCAAACAAAACGATTTACAACAACAGGTTCTTCGTGCTCAAATGAATCCCCATTTTATTTTTAATGTATTGGGTTCTATTCAAAATTTCATGTTGAATAACGATACAAAAAAAGCGGCTGGTTATTTAGCCAATTTTGCTTCATTAACACGGTCTACTCTTGAATACTCAGCCAGTGATACAATTAGTTTGTACGAAGAAGTTACAATGCTTCGCAATTATATGGAATTAGAAAAAATGCGTGTACCTAACAAATTCAATTTCGAAATTGAAATGGATGAAGCCATTGAATCTGAATTTATTCGTATTCCACCTATGTTAATACAGCCTTTTATTGAAAATGCCATAAAACACGGATTTAGAAAGCTTGATAAGCCAGGAAAACTGAATTTGACAATATCTGATAAAGGCGATGCCGTAGAATTTATTATTGAAGATAATGGTATTGGTCTTACACCTGATGAAAGCAGTTCAGAGAATCACCAATCAATGGCTATGAATATTTTTTCAGAAAGGCGTAAATTGATTAAGCAACGTCATAAAAAAGAATTTAACTTTGAAATACAGGACAGGCACGAGGTAAATCCAGCGTTGTCGGGGGTTCTTATTAAAGTTAGAGTACCAATTTTAGAGGCATGATTAAAGTAGTAATTATTGACGATATGCCTGCTATGCAGCAGGTAAACAGCAGGCTGTTAGGAGAGTGTTTTCCTGATGTAAAATTGGTAGGTATAACTGATTCGGTAGAAGGTGGTGTTGATTTAATTCAAAAAGAACAGCCTAATTTGGTGCTACTTGATATTGAATTGAGAGATGGAACTGGTTTTCAATTATTGCAAAAGTTAAAACCCGTAACATTTAAAATTGTATTTATTACTGCTTTCGACAATTATGCTATTAAGGCTTTTAAGTTTAGTGCATTCGATTATATTGTAAAACCTGTTAATGAAATAGAGTTTCAGCAAGCGATTCAACGATGTATTGAAGAAATTCAGCAAAACAACAACAGCACTATTCAGGCAGATTTTCTGATGGATATGTATCGAAAAGAAAACCAAAGTAAAAAACTAGTGCTTAAAACTTTTACGTCGCTTCATATCGTTGACATTGGCAATATCCTTTATTGTCAATGTGACAATAGTTATACTACTTTTTATTTAGACACAGATGAACAAATAATTGTATCAAAAGGAATAAACGAATATGATGGACTTTTACACGATTATAATTTTTTTCGATCCCCCCCCTCATCATATTTGGTTAACCTCGAACATATCCAACGAATTGAAACAATAGAAGGTTTTTCTATTGTTTTAACTAATGGTTTGCGAATTCATACTTCGAAAAGGAAAAAGATAGAACCATTGCAAATTCTTCAAAAAGATTAGCGGTTACACACCTATATTCTGCAAATTCAAATTTAAAGAGATATTCAATAAGAAAGTTCTTAAATTTAACCAAAAATATAAATATCCATAAACAATTTAACAGTATGAAAAAGTCATTATTAACACTCGCATCACTATTCATTTTCTTGGCAGTTTTCACAACATCATGTGATCCCGACGAATCATCAACTAACGAAATTCTTGACGAGTTTGGGAATGTAATTGAGAATGGCGATGGTGAAAATCCGGATCAACTAAGTGGGTCCTATGAAGTTTATATAAACGAATCAGTGGTGGCCGAAGGAACAACCGAAGAAGTTGGATTGGTTCAGAATGATCTTGGTTCATATTACACAACAGTTACTCTTTCAGAGGGTAGAAATCTTACTATTCTTGTTTCCGGCTTTTCAAGAGAGACAGGTGGAGTTACTGAAATTGAAGGAACTGATGTTAGTGTAACAATAGGTGGTTTTGATATCCTTAAAACCGATGGAATCGAAGAATTTATTATTGCAGAAGAAGGAACCGTCAAACGGGATTCAAAAGAAAAAATCTCATTTGAAGGCACTTGTAAGGATATTATAGGAACTGAGATAATGTCATTGAGTGGATATATAGAATCTGAAGCATTTAAAGTCATTCAATAAATATTTTGTAAATTAAACGTATGTAACATTAAGTATTTTCATCCACTGAATTGGTAGTAGAACCTATAGTAATGAAAATTATTCAATTGTACATGGGGAGCATGCTCAGCTAAGGTTTAAAAATCACTTCGGAATTGCTTTTAACTTGGGCATAAAAGGTGCCGATGATCCCATCTATTTTTAACTTCGAATGGTAGCGGTGTGAATTCTGTTCCGGCATGAGAGCCGTCGCAAAATGGTTGGTTTTTACTTCTTCCACAGATATTTAATTTAATTCTTGTGAAAATCCTGTCAGGGCAGAAATAGTAGCAAATTCGGTTGATTATTTGTATAGTTCAGCCCGGGATTATGCGGGAGAGAAGGGATTGGTTGATATAGAGATTGTTTGAGGTAAAAGGATTACACCTTGCCTGCCGGCAGGCAGGAATCCTAAGTCAGGAAGTGCGTACGCGACGTACATCGGTACGCACTAGCGCTTTGAACTTACTTTGAGCAAATATGGAAGAGTGGGGTTATGAACAAAAACTGACAAGACTTTTGCTAAATTTCTTAATTTACTTTAAGATAGTGCTTTTTGAAAAAAGCATTAAATGATATTGCTTTTTGTGATTAACGTTTTGTATCTTTGCTTTTTGAAAAGAGCAAAATTATGGATCGGTTTATTAAATTATTAGAAAAGAAAAGTTTAGCAACCTCTAAATCACACAAAAGGTTTTTGTTTGAACAAATCGATTGGGGACAGCGATTGTCAATTATTTTAGGGCATCGTGGCTCAGGGAAAACAACGATGCTTTTACAGCGAGTTAATGCACTTGCCCCAAACGCGATATACCTTAGTCTGGACGATTTTTATTTTGAAACATATCGGCTTGTTGAAGCAGTTGATGCATTAGTAGAAAAAGGCTATACACACTTTTTTCTTGATGAAGTACACCGCTATAAGTATTGGTCGAACGATTTAAAAAACATTTACGATAATTACCCCGAAATAAACGTTGTGGCCACAGGCTCTTCGCTATTGGAAGTGGTAAAAGGTCAGGCTGATTTATCGCGCAGGGCCGTTAGCTATTACCTGCCGGGACTATCGTTTCGTGAGTTTTTGCAGTTTGAATATAACTTGTCATTTTCCAGTCTCACGTTAGAGCAAATTATTGAATCGCACAACGAAATTGCTCTTAACTATATTGATAATATTAATGTAGAAAAAGCTTTTCAGGAATACCTGAAATATGGTTACTATCCTTTTTATAAAGAAAGCAAACGATTTTACGGTCAACGGCTTATGGAAACAACCAATCTGGTTCTTGATGTAGATGTTGCACCTTTCGAAGATTTGTCATACTCAACGGTGAGGAATATGAAAAAGCTGATGTATATTATCAGTCAGTCAGTACCGTTTACGCCCAATATTGCAAAACTATCGGAAAGAATGGGAGTGCCCCGTAATTCTGTGCTCAAGATTCTCGACCTCCTGCATCATGCCAAAATTGTATCTTTGCTAAGACGTGACACTAAAGGGGTAAGTTATTTACAAAAGCCAGAAAAAATATATTTACAAAATACAAATTTGGCTTGGTTTCTATCAGACCATAAACCTGATGTTGGCAATCTTAGGGAAACGTTTTTTTTAAGTCAGCTCGAAGTGAACCACAAGGTGACTTCGTCGCGGTTTGGCGATTTTATGATCGACGGCAAATATACTTTCGAGATTGGCGGGCCTTCAAAAACCGCCGAACAAATACAGGGTGTACCGCTGTCGTATATCGCCGCCGATGGAATTAAAGGCGGTTCCGGTAATAAAATCCCATTGTGGCTTTTGGGGTTTTTGTATTGAACCCATAAGATAAAACAGAAAAAAAGCAAACAGATTAATGTATTCGTTAGGGCAACCGCATTTGAAATGTAGCTTAAAAACAAAAATAGAGATAAGCCACGAATGCACGAATATATATCTGAATTTACCGAACGTATGTTCGAAATTCGATCTATTTTTCCTATGAATTGAGCTGCAAATGGA
>JAQIDF010000455.1 GCA_027858145.1 Prolixibacteraceae bacterium
CTATTAATTTTTCAACTCTTCTTTTATTTCTTCAACAACCTCCCTTGCCCTTTTTACCGGGAATGAACAAACACGAGCCACTTCAAGACAATCGTTGATATCAGGATTTCCGTTCCCGTTCACTGTTGTCGTATGCTGATTATTAAATCCGCCCGATGGCAGCAAATCGTATGCAGGTGAAAGCTTCCATTGCTTTTTGTCATAAACAAACGAAAAGTTTTTGGCATGGTCATCTTTATTCCCAATCAAAACATTGAACACCATCAGCCTGAACAACTTTTCCACTTCATTAATATCTTTAGTAAGGGTAAGTGTAGCTTTCATCAGTGAGGTATAATCCAAAGATGGTATCCTGTAATCGGCATACAACAAACCGGCACCCGAATGTACATGTACACGGTCACCATTCACCCGGTCGAAGCGGCGGGTACCAAAATATTTGCCTTCGAATAGCCTGGTTTCGGTCATTTCGATTCCACACTTTTTTGCCAGTAATGAATAGTGATATTCAGTTTCGCCTACATTCTGAGGGTCAAATGACGACCGGAACTTCACCAGCCACTCTTCACCATCGATATTGATCAATACTTTTGGCCTTGCCCCACCAGACGAACCTGCTTTATCGACCAATTCATTGAGAGATGCCGATCTGTTTTCGTTTAATATTTTTTCTACTTCGTTCGCATAATAATCAAGTGATTTGACTTCACTACTACTGGCAGCCATTTGTGCCAGACGATAGGTTAAGGCGCCCATACCGCTGTCTCCAATCAGGCTCAGCCGATCGATAACCGACAGCGATGCCAGCTCAAAACCTTTACTAATCAGCCACCTGTCAATAAGCAAATGTCCCCAACCATCGGGCAAACTGTCGTTAAAAACGCCAAACAAACCGTTAAAGGGTGTAAGTCTCGCATTAAATACACCGCCTTTTAAGGGCAGGTAAAACGGAGAAATTGAAAACCCGTTCTGCAACCAGTTGTTGTCATATTCAAAAAGGCAGTACCTATCGGGCAAGAGAGCCAAACGGCCTACTTTCTGACTGTGATAAAACACCTCAATTACAGTTTGCTTTTTAAACATTTCGGCTTCCTCTCTTTCTTTTTTTGGTAGTTTGGGCATTTATTACATCATCGATTGATGTATAATTTCTTTTGGTAAATAATTGCATAAATTCCCCGGTAGCATCAAGCACTACTGCCAACATTAGTAAATGTTTGAGAGAAATTTCATGCTTATTTTCAAAACGTTTTAGCGTACCAAGGCTCACTCCCGATTTATCGGACAAAGCTTTTTGCGTGAGATTTAACTCAAGCCTGCGTTCGCGTAAATTGCCGGCAATTTTTTCGGCAATGTAAGCTGGATTAAAATCATCCAGAATAAAATCATTTACAGATAATATATTATCCATTAATATGTCTATTTAGTTTTTACAGCCAATATATTATTCGTTGTGAAGTTAATGATTTTTTAACAAAAACACTTAACTGAAACAATAAACATTTAAACAGATTATTACAGAGACCTACCCACCACCTGCGTATAAACAATCGTTTGATGTTCACCCAGCCACATTCGTTTATGAAGTTTTGAACGGTTTACAAGCCCGAGAATGGCTGTGCTTAAACCGGCCGCTGCACAATAGAGGTACACATTTTGGCTGATAAACCCGGTATCGGCCGCGGCGGTAAACATTTTCTGTTCGTCATTCTTGAAAAAGATGGATTTCATTCTCAAAAAATCGGCTACATAAACCAACCCGAGCGGAGCCGAACGCATCATTTTTTGCGTGCCAATATCCTGCCTGATATCTTCGGAATGGATTTCTTCGAGTTGGTGCAGCGTTTCGTAATAAAGAAACAGTCCGCTTTCCATAGCAACATATACCCTTATCTCCTGCGAATTGCAGGCCGAAGGCACTGTTCGTCTGCTCTTGGCACGTTTGGTTTTGGGGCGGGTTATTCCGCAGGCAGCCCATAACAGGTTCGAAATTTCCTGTTCAGAAATGGTTTCATCCAGCCATTTACGCCTCGTGCGACGCAGGGCAAATGCATTCATCAATGGGAAAGCGAGATCGGTTTGCGGAGGTGGCAGTTTAATGGTAGTCATCATTTATAGTTTATTTGATTTCAAAACAAAACTATATTGTTTTAAAATGAGTTACAGCATTATTCAATAACAATTTTAAATCATAACTGACTTTTAAGCATTTACAAACAATGCCATTGAACACATTTAAATTCAACAAATTAAAA
>JAQIDF010000469.1 GCA_027858145.1 Prolixibacteraceae bacterium
TGGTTTTAGCATAGGGGCTCCACCTCTTCCCATACCGAACAGAGAAGTTAAGCCCTATAGCGCCGATGGTACTGCAGCAATGTGGGAGAGTAGGTCGCCGCCAACTTATCCAAAGCCCGATTCTTAATTGAGTCGGGCTTTTTTATTTTATACATACGGCCCAATATGCCACATGACGGCCGAAAAGTAGGCTGAGCGCAGCGAAGTCTAAATAATTAGTGGAACTTGGTTCTCATTTGAGCACCGGGCTTTTTTAATGGTACCCGCCTAAGCCTGAAGTCATGGGATTGGCAAAGGTGGCCTCATCCTTGGGGCAACCATGAACAATAATAACCTCAACCTTAACCTTAACCTTAACCTTAACCTTCTTTCTATACCCCTCCCAACTTGTCTTCCTTCTATTTCCTTTTTTCTACTAATAACTCAATGACAAATACACCAATGACTATTATGGCAAAGGTGCCATTGACTGTGTTTTAAATGTTAACAAATGTTAATAGTGTATTTGTTTTGCTATTTATTATTGAATATAATCATGTGCTACTTTTCAAATTACCTTAACTTTGATAAATGAACCTATAAAAATAATAGTATGGCTGATTTCAATTCTTTTATGAACCAGGTTATTGCACGTAATCCCGGAGAGCGTGAATTTCATCAAGCAGTTAAAGAGTTTGTAGAGTCAATATGGACTGTATATGAATCTAACCCCAGATATCAGGAAGCAAAAATTCTTGAAAGGCTTACAGAGCCTGAAAGGGTCGTAATGTTTCGTGTACCATGGATTGATGATAGAGGTGATGTTCAAATTAACCGGGGATATCGTGTAGAGTTTAATAGTGCTTTAGGGCCTTATAAGGGTGGACTTCGCTTTCACCCTAGTGTAACATTAAGTGTGTTGAAATTTTTAGGATTCGAACAAACATTTAAAAACAGTCTTACAACTCTTCCCATGGGAGGTGGCAAAGGAGGTTCGGATTTTAGCCCGAAAGGTAAATCTGATAATGAAATAATGCGGTTTTGTCAAAGCTTCATGACTGAATTGTCAAGGCATATAGGTCCAAGTACCGATGTGCCTGCAGGTGATATTGGTGTTGGTGGACGCGAAATTGGTTACTTGTTTGGACAATACAAACGAATCAAAAATGAATTTACAGGTGTACTTACAGGTAAAGGTGTGATGTGGGGAGGGAGTTTAATACGACCTGAAGCAACCGGGTTTGGTGCCGTTTATTTTGTGCAGCATATGTTGAAAGAGATGAACAAGGACATAGAAGGGCATTGTTTTGCAATCTCGGGTTTTGGAAATGTAGCCTGGGGTGCTATTTTGAAAATTAATGAACTTGGAGGTAAGGTCGTGACAATTTCAGGGCCTGATGGATATGTATATGATGAAGAAGGAATATCAGGTGATAAGTTGGATTACTTACTTGAGTTGCGTTTATCTAATAATGATATTGTAGAGCCTTATGCAAACGAATATGGTGCTACGTTTTTTCCCGGGAAACGCCCGTGGATACAACCTGTAGATATTGCTATTCCTTGTGCCTGCGAAAATGAATTGAGTGAAGATGATGCAAAAACGCTTGTAGATAACGGTTGTTTTCTTGTTGCTGAAGCATCTAACATGGGATGTACAGCTGAAGCTGCAGAAATATTAAGGAATAAAATTGTATATGCACCCGGAAAAGCTGTAAATGCCGGAGGTGTAGCTGTGTCCGGACTTGAAATGACGCAAAATTCAATGCGGCTTAGTTGGACCCGTTCTGAAGTGGATGAACGTTTGCATCAGATTATGGGGTTTATTCATGATACTTGTAGTAAATACGGAGCTAAATCCGGAAAAGTTGATTATGTAGTTGGAGCGAATGTAGGTGGTTTTGTTAAAGTGGCTGAAGCGGTTATGGCGCAAGGTGTTGTTTAATGATAATTTTATATATACTTTTATGATCGACCAAAACGATCATTTATGCCCATGTCACAAAAACAGTTAGAATTTGACCGACAGCTTGATATTACTACCATTCGGGAATACCGGAGAACAAAAAAACCAGTGATATTATCAGAAATATATCAGAAGTATGTTCTTCTTGTGTATGGTGTTTGCTTAAAATACTTAACAAAACGGGAACTTGCTAAGGATACAGTTAAAAATATTTATATGGCTCTTCCTGCAAAAGTTCAAAAAACTGATATTGGTAATTTCAGGGAATGGTTATACGGTTATACCATAAAAGTTTGTAATGATATTTTAAGTAAAAGCAAGATAGGCAATGAATGATGTTGGCTAATTCTTATTTAACAATTAAACGCTTATAATAATTTTGCCAATGTCAGATAAAAGTATTTTTAGCGAATTGTATTCCGATGTTTTAAGTTACATCGGGAAAAAAATGAAAGATTCTGATCGAATTAAATTTGAAAAGGAACTGGAGGCTGATGCATTTACGAAAGATGCAGTTGAAGGACTTTCAACATTGAAGGTAGATGACATTAAACACGATATTCATTCTTTCACTTTCATTCATCAAAAAAAAATACAATATAAAAAAGCTGCTATTGCTCTATTTATAATAGCCATTTTTGCTTTATTGATTTTCGTTTTGCTCCGAAAAGATGATAAGGACAACGATGATGATATCAAAAATGAAGTTACTGAAACATTATCTTCGTTGGAAGCAAAGCAGAAGAATGTTGCCGATTCCTTAGAATATGATTCTACTGTGGTGGATTTGGTTGATAGTGTAGAGATGATTATAGACGATACTAACGATACTATAACACGGCAGCCAGTTATATCAGATACAACTTCTAAAGTAGCTCCTGAAATTGACAACAATGAGGAACAGGTGAACCCTGAACAAAAAGTTAAAAATAAAGAGGAGTCTGTTAGTGACTTAGTAGATAAAATTGATGATCAGTCATTTCAGGAAGCAGAAAAGGAAATTGAAGAATTTCCTGAAAGTAAAGAAAAAGAAAATACTGATGAAGGCGATTCAGATGAAAATGAGCAACCAACGAATGAAATAACAAATGTGCCTGAAAAACTGATAAATAATGAATTGAACGAAAGTGATATCAACCCAATTCAGGAAGATGAAAATGTAATTATTGAAAAACCTGAAGTGGATAATGAAATTAAACAAGAAATAGTAAATGAAAATAATTCAACTGATGTATCATATAGAAGTCAAATGGAGCCCCGGCCCGGAGTAAATGCCGAACATAAACCTTTAGGCGGGCAAGCATTATTTGATGAATACATAGAAAATAATTTGCGCTATCCGTTAACCGGAAAAGGCAGGGAGGTTGTTAAAATTGAATTTACTGTAAACTTAACCGGAGAACTGACCGATTTTAAAGTGTTACGTTCACCCGAAAATAAGGCATTTGAACGTGAGGCTATCAGGGTTATATCTGGGGGGCCTAAGTGGTCGCCGGCTATTGAGGATGGCATACCGGTAAAAGATAGTGAAAGCCTTAGGATTGTATTCCGCCCATAAATTAAGAAGAGGCTGTCCTCAAAAAGGCAGCCTCTTCTTAATTAATAATGAAAATTGTTATTGTTTCTTTTCAGGTTGTACAACTTTCAAATACAGTTCCTTGAGTTGTTCATCTGATATTGTTGATGGAGCATCGTTCATCACATCTCTTCCTGTGTTATTCTTTGGAAATGCAATTACGTCACGTATTGAATTGATGCCGGCAAAGAGACTCACAAGCCTGTCAAATCCAAAGGCAATACCAGCATGAGGTGGAGCACCATATTTAAATGCATCCATTAAGAATCCAAACTGGGCATCAGCCTGCTCTTCGGTGAAGCCCAATAATCTGAACATTTTGGCTTGCAATGCACTGTCGAATATACGCACAGAACCGCCACCAATCTCAACACCATTAATTACTAAATCGTAAGCATTGGCCCGCACTTTTCCAGGAGCTGTATCTAAAAGCTCAATATCTTCAGGCTTGGGTGATGTAAATGGATGGTGCATTGCATAGAAACGATGTGTTTCTTCGTCCCATTCAAGTAATGGAAAATCGGTGACCCATAGTGGGTTGAATTTGTCTTTGTCAATTAAATCGAGTTGGCGGCCTATTTCGAGCCTGAGTTCACACATTTGCTCTTGAGTTTCAAACTTATCTCCCGATAGTATCAAAAGTAAGTCGCCTGGTTTTGCTTCACATTGTTCAGACCATTTTTTAAGGTCGTTATGATCAAAGAATTTATCTACTGATGATTTAAAAGTGCCATCTTCATTATATTTGACATAAACCATTCCTTTAGCTCCTACCTGAGGACGTTTAACGTAATTAGTGAGTGCGTCTAGTTGCTTGCGACTGTAATTAGTTGCTCCCTTAGCGTTTATGGCAACAATGTATTCTGCCTTGTCAAAAATTGCAAAACCTTTACCTTTTGCAATTTCAGTAATGTCGTTAAAAAGCATTTCAAAGCGGGTGTCAGGTTTATCGCTGCCATATTTATCCATTGCATCTGCATAAGAGATACGTGGAAATTCTCCTGGGTCAATGTTTTTAATTTCTTTAAACAGTTGTCTGGTTAACCCTTCAAATGTGTTTAATACATCTTCTTGCTCAACAAACGACATTTCGCAGTCAATTTGTGTAAACTCAGGCTGGCGGTCAGCTCTTAAATCTTCATCCCTGAAACATTTTACTATTTGATAGTATTTGTCGAACCCTGCAACCATGAGAAGTTGCTTAAAAACCTGCGGGCTTTGTGGTAGCGCGTAAAACTCACCGGGGTTCATGCGCGATGGAACAACAAAATCACGTGCACCTTCTGGTGTTGATTTCATTAAAACAGGTGTTTCTGTTTCAATGAAATCTAACGAGTCAAGATAATTGCGAATGGCAATGGCCATTTTCGATCGCAATACTAAATTGTTTCTAACCACATCTCGGCGTAAGTCAAGATATCTGTATTTCATCCTTAACTCGTCTCCTCCATCAGTGTCAGCTTGAATTGTAAAAGGTGGAGTTGCTGCTGTGTTCAGAACTTCTATGTTTTTTATATCAATTTCTACATCACCGGTAGGCATCTTAGGATTTTTATTTTGTCGTTCAAGAACTTTTCCGTTTACTTGAATGACAAATTCCCGTCCCAGTTCGCCAATTTTAGTTTTTAATTCAGTTGGTGCTTTCTCATCAACAACCAATTGAGTAAGACCATATCTATCTCTTAAATCGATGAATGTCATTCCACCAAGTTTTCTTATTCTTTGAATCCATCCACTTAGTGTAGTATCGTTTCCTATATGGTGTATTCGTAAATCGCCACAGGTATGTGTTCTGTACATAGTAAAAATGTTTTAAATAAAATTTGGTGCTAAAATAGTAAGAAATGATAAATCAGACTGATGATTACAGTCATTTTTACAGTTTAGAAAGAATGTGATTTCAATGAAATGTTTATAAACATACTTATTTTTGCATTCTATTGTTAAATAGAAAAGAAAAGCAGATAATATAGCAAGGTTTTTTTATAAAAACTTAAGAAAAAGTAAAGCAAAGCTTAGAATAAATACGCCCCAAATTATAAATATTGTGCCTATAGTCTTATACAGAGAAATGTTTTTTTTACGAGTCCCACTATACTCGTGCGCCATGTAAGCCATAATAATTTTTTATAAATTTAACAATCAAAACCTTTTTTCTCCGCGATAAATATATACAAAATCAACTTTTAAAAATGGAGTTAAATGTTAAAAATGAAGCAACTAAAATAGTTATAAAACATGTTTATGGTCAAAATATCATGATTTCAGTCTTTTTTTATAGGATAGGGTTCAATATGCTACATTTGTAATATAAATTGAAGTATTATGATAAAACCATTTTCTGACGATTATTTTATGGGTAAAGCTCTTGATGAAGCAAATAAAGCATTTGAAGAAGGAGAGATACCTGTTGGATGTGTTGTGGTTTCAAATAATACGATAATTGCACGTGCACACAATTTAACCGAAAAACTTACCGATGTTACTGCTCATGCCGAAATGCAGGCCATAACCGCAGCGGCGAATCTTCTTGGTGGAAAATATTTAACAGGTTGTAAGATGTACGTTACACTTGAGCCTTGTGTGATGTGTGCTGGTGCATTATCGTGGGCGCAGTTGGGTGAGGTTATTTATGGTGCCTCTGATCCAAAACGGGGCTATACTAAACATGCTCCAAATGCATTGCATCCAAAAACAAAAGTGAAAAGCGGGGTTTTAGAAAATGATTCGGCACAGCTAATGACGCGATTCTTCATTTCTAAGCGCAATAAAATGTAAAATATTCAATATTGTTTTCTGTATTTAATTAATAATCAGTATATTTAAAGATGTTTATTTTTTAACCCCTAATATTTACATTATGAAACCCACTACTTATCAAGTCAGAATTCGGGTTTATATTCCCGAAATGATGAATTTTTTTCAAGATGATCCACGTTTGGGCTCTAAAGACAAACCTTACAAGGCCGACATGTTTTATCAAGTATTGTCGCCTTATGCACATTTTTATGGACCCTTACGAAACATTCTCGTTTTTGAGAAAAATGCCAGGTATGTATGGTCTGTTGAATCAGCTGATGGTAAAGAGTTGAGATTTACAGCCATAAACGATTCTCCCGAAATGGATCTGGAGATGATTACCGATAAGCCTTCGGATGACAAATGGAATAAGGTATTTAAAAAACCGCCCAAAATGCAGCCTGATGGCAAGTTGAAATTAAAAAGTAATGAAAGTTCATCAAATGTTTTTAGTTTAGAAACAACCGGAAATTTAAAAGATGGAGGTAAAATTAAGTATTCTTTTTTATTTGAATTTGAAGATATTAATGGGAATACAAATTATGGCTTGGTAGATCCATGTGCAGATCTATATCCACCACCACCACCACCTGAAGAGTAGATATGATATTTTCCTATCTTTGCAATTAATGAGATTTAAATTATTAAGTATATTGATTCTTTTATTTATCGGGGGCTTTTCTCAGACCCCCGATATTGTTGATTCATTAAAGGGGCAATTAGAACAAATAAAACAAACAGATAGCCTAAAAGTTAATCTTTTACTTCAATTGTCTTATCATAGCCAGAACTCACCTTTTGAAGCTTTAAGGTATGGCGAAGAAGCGCTTCGTCTGGCAACTGATTTAAAAATGCAAAAATTCCAGGCTTATGCTCATGGATACATCGGAATGGCTGAAGACAAACTGGGGAACAGCGCAGATGGTGTAGAGCATTATGTTGCATCTGCTAACTTATATAGGGGTTTGGGTATGAGCCATGAAGAGGCTTATGCACTTGGCTCTATTGGTACTGCTTTTCTTCGACAAGATGATTTGAATAACGCAATTGAATATTATAAGCAAAGCCTTGAAGTGTTTAAAGAGTTCAACGATTCTTTTTCAATTGCCAATGTTACATTGAACATTGGTGAGTCATATCGCGAGTTTGATCAATTAGATAGTGCTGAACATTATTATAATGAAGCACTGCGAATATTTAATCAGCTTGGCAGCCAAAAAGAGATTATGAGTCGAAAAGCTATGATCATTGGAAACTTAGGGTTGCTTCATTATAAAAAAGGTTTAAATAAAAAGGCGAAGCAAGAATTAAAAGAATCATTGGAAAGATATGTTGATGTTGATGAGTTGACCCCGAAAGTAATATATATGAGCAGTTTGGGCGAACTTTATTGTGAAGAAGGTAATTACTTGAAAGGGCTCGATTTGATGGAGAAGTCAATGGTAATTGCTTATGGTGAAAACCTCAAAGAACAGATTAAAGATATAAGCCTCCGTTTATCCAATGTGTATGAGCAGAATGGTGATCTGGCAAAATCATTGTCTTATTATAAAAGATATAAAGCATTTGATGATAGTGTTAAAAATATCACTACTGTCAGAAGGATGGAACGTATGCAAAGCCGCTTTGAACTGAATAAAAAGGAAGAACAAATTGAAGCCCTGAATCGTTTAAATCAACTTCAAAAAATTCTGGCATATGTTTTAATGATCAGTGCTGTTGTTTTCCTGATCTTCATATTCAAATTAAATCAAAGTAACAGAAAAATTAAAGAGATAAACGGCCGTTTGCTTGTACAAAAAGAGATGGTTGAAAAAAGTGAAGAGGAAAAATCCTTGCTGTTAAGGGAGTTGAATCACAGAGTAAAAAATAATCTGCAAATGGTTTCTAGCTTGTTAAACCTTCAGGCACGGCAGTTAAAAGGCCATCCCGCAGCCGAAGCACTAAAAGCTGGTCGTTATAGGGTTGAAGCCTTGACACTTATACATCAAAAACTTTACAAGCATGATGTAGACACTAAAATCGACATAAAAGATTATGTATATGAACTATCTAATAATTTAGTTATGAGTTTTGCTCAAAATTTCCAACTCGAACTTGATTTGAATCCATTAGTAATGAAAATAGATAAAGCTATTCCGTTGGGCCTGATAATAAATGAACTTATTACCAATGCACTAAAATATGCTTCAAGAAATAATGTTTTTCCATGGCTGAAGATTTCTCTCAATAGTACAGATGATGATGGTTTTGTTATGATTGAAGACAACGGTCCGGGATTGCCGGATGATTTTGATTTTAGCAAAGCGTCTTCTTTTGGGATTAAATTGGTAAATTCGTTAATTAAACAACTTGATGGCAGTATAGAATGTGATAGTACCAAGGGTACGTGTTGGAAGGTTTATTTCAGAAAAACATAGTTTGAAGAATTATGGCAGACAGGGTTAAGATATTAATTGTTGAAGATGAATTTATGATTGCCGAAGATATTGCAATGCGTCTTGATGATTTTGGTTACGAGGTGGTCGATAACGTATCAACAGCAAAACAGGCATTGGATATTATTGAAAACAGTTCTGTTGATCTGGCCTTGCTCGATATCAATATTTCCGGGCCTGTTGATGGTATACAGTTGGCTTCTGTTATTCAGGAAAAGTTCAATATCCCTTTCATATATTTAACATCTTTGGCAAGTAAGGCTGTTGTTGAAAGGGCACAAAAAACGTTGCCTTCGGCTTTTTTGCTTAAACCTTTTAATGACCGACAGGTACAAATTGCCATTGATATGGCCTTGAATAACTTTGAAAAAAAGGCTGTCGCATCTACAGCACAGGAGACCAATGACCCGATTAAAAATGAACCCATGGTTGTATTTAAAGGAAGTTTATTCTTGAAAAAAGACAGCCATTTTGAGCGCTTGAATTTTGATGATGTTTTATACCTCGAAGCTGCAAGTAATTACACATCAGTCGTAACCAAAAAGGGACGGTATGTTTACTCAACAATATTGAAGTATTTTGAGGAAAAATTACCCGGAGATAAATTTGTCAGGATTCATCGGTCTTATATTGTTAATTTAGATTCTGTTACCGGATTTGAAGGGGGTTATTTATTTGTAAATGACGTACACATACCAATTAGCAAAAAGCGTAAAGATTCATTGTTCAATATTCTGAACACGATGTAATATCCATTTCCTGATATTTATATACCTTTTTCACACAGTACTTATACTGTGAGTTGTTTTTTATTTGTCAGCAAGCTGCTTTCTTAAAAAGTTACAAGTGTATCGGGCTGTTTGTTCAAACCATGGGTCGAAAAGCCAGAAAGGATGTGGCGTAGCTGGTATTTCATGAACTTCTGAATATATGCTTAAAGAATCCATTATTTTAATCATATCATCGCGGCCTGCATGAAAACGGGGGTGCTGACTGTTAATAAAAAGTGTTGGTGGTGTGTTATGATCTACATGGTTCAATGCAGAAGCTTCTTCCCATAAAGGTTTACTTTCTTTTTTATTACT
>JAQIDF010000497.1 GCA_027858145.1 Prolixibacteraceae bacterium
TATTGTATAATTCCATTCTCCATGAAATTCACTCCTGCTTATATTTAGCTTCGTTTTTTCTTCTTCCGTTATTTTCTGTCCTGTTTTATATTCATTTTCATCCAGATTAGCTTTAACAATTAGTCCTTTTTCTGTTGTCGTTGCGCCTATAAGATTAATCACAACTCCTAATGATGTCAACGGCTTGGCTCTCCAGTTTTTTGATATATAAGCAAACAATCGATGTTCAATTTTATTCCATTTGCTTGTTCCCGGTGGAAAATGGCTCACATGTACGGTTAATCCTGATTCGTTGCAAAATCTTTGCAATTCAGCTTTCCATAGGTTGTTTCTTGAACCATTACTTCCACCACCATCAGCATTTATGTATAAACGCTTTGAAACTGGATACATTTTACGACCTTCTTCATTCCACCAGTCTTGTATTGTAGATACTGCAAAACTTGCCGTATCACTACTTATTCCTACGTTGACCCATCCGAAATTATTTTGAATATCATACACTCCATACGGACTTACTTTACCGTTGGTTTTATCAATAAAATCGTAAACATTTACTTCTGTTGGTGTCTTTGCTAACGTCCATTCTTGACCTCCATTTTTGTATTCTCCAACAAGTTCCTTCTTCTTGCAATCAACGGAAATTACAGGATCTTTAGTTGAAATAAAATCTTTTGAAAGTTTATTTATAAATTCAAATTGCGCATCTCGATCTGGATTGTTACCACCTTCTTTTGTCTTTTTGTTCGCCTGTAGACTGTAGTTAAGTTCCATAAGGCACTTTCTCACCATTTCATGACTGATGTTTACTCCTCTATCCAATAGCGTTTTAGATATCTTCCTAAGGCTTTTACTTGTCCAAATTAACGGGTTCATTGGATTGCCAAGAGTGTGCGGAGAAACTATATCTTC
The DNA here is from genome assembly GCA_027858145.1 of Prolixibacteraceae bacterium. Classification (GTDB taxonomy): domain Bacteria; phylum Bacteroidota; class Bacteroidia; order Bacteroidales; family Prolixibacteraceae; genus Roseimarinus. Next base: position 913 of record JAQIDF010000497.1, read on the forward strand.
TATCGTTTGCAATAGTTTAGGATCATGATCAGTAAGTTTTTTTCGTCCACCTCCTTTTTTACGTATGCAATCTTGTTTTGAAATGTTTTCTTCTTCTTGAAGCTCTCTGACTCCTTTTGTTATCGTTTTTCTTGAGACCGATGAAAACTTTGCGATCTTTGATTTTCCTCCCCATCCATAACTCTTCGCTTCTGCTGCTAAATAAACTCTTTTCTGGTGCTCATTGAGAATTGGAAGTACTGCTTCAATTCTTGTTTTTATTATCTCATCACTCTGCATGGTTTTTATTGCAAAGATAGAAAATAATTATCAATTATGGGTAGTTTATATATTGACAGATCCTTAGTGCCAAACAGGTACTCCAGACCAATGTTGAATCAGATGCCTCGAGCCGGTATTATTCGAAATAAATGAACCACCTCACCCTCGTTTCATCATCAAATAACAATGTGTCGTTACAAACGACTAGCGGAAAACCACTTGTTGCGCTGCGCTAAACGAGAGGTAGTAGGAGTTTATATAGCTTCGATAAGAACAGGATTTTGAATTCACATCAAAACTCACATCGAAGTCATCATATGAATTGCCGTCTGCTTTAGCTGACGGAATAGGATGATATTTAAAAAATAGAATTAGCTGGCAGAATAGGACCACACAGAAAAACTTCCCGTTTATTTGTGTTTTATTGTCAGCTTTTACTCAAACATACAGTCTATAAATGCCTTGTTTTCTTCATGCCATTTTCCTGCACCGGTTTTTTATCGGTTTCTTTTATTGTTCCCATTAAACTTTAGTAACAATTTATTTACAACTTGTAGAATTACATCTATTTCCAATAAAAATAACCCAAAAACTGTAAATAGCTTCTTCAGAAACAATTCATTCATTATTTTAGCAACAAACAGTGAGTTATTCATTTTAAAGCAACGAAAGTGAAACGAAATTCGAATTATTACAGTAGTACGCTGGCTATTTTATTAGTTAGCTTATTTGGAGCGTGTAGTAAAAATCAAAAGCATTTGCCGGTTGAGATTGAAATCAATAAAAATTGGGAATTCACACAAGTTGGTGACGATAACTGGATGTCGGCAATCGTACCGGGTACTGTTCATAACGACCTTATGGATAATGGAGTAATTGACGACCCGCATTATCGTTTGAATGAAAACGATGTTCAGTGGATTGAAGATGAAGCCTGGGAATACAGAACAAAATTTGAAGTAGATGCCGAAATGTTGGCTCGCGATAATATTTTTCTCGATTTTAAAGGGCTTGATACTTATGCTGCGGTAACGTTGAATGGAGACAAAATTCTGAATGCCGATAACATGTTTGTCAATTGGAAAATTGATGTAAAAGATAATTTACAAGAGGGTGCCAACCAACTGAAAGTTCATTTTAAATCACCTGTAAAAGAAGGCATGAAAAAGCTTACAAAGCTTGATTATATTGTGCCTGCAGTAAATGAACAGGCTCCCGAAGGAGAGAAGACAAATGTTTTTACCCGCAAAGCTCCGTTTCATTATGGCTGGGACTGGGGGCCACGTTTAGTAACTTCAGGAATATGGCGTCCGGTTATTCTTAGGGCTTGGGATAATGCAGTAGTTGAGTCGGTTTATGTCTCTACTAAAAGTATTAAAGATGATGTTGCACTTTTATCGGGTAAGTTGGCTGTAAATGTCTCAACTCCGGGTGAATATAACTTGATGTTGCAAATTGATGGCGAGTCAAAGAATCTTCTAAATTCAATTAAACTAACTGAAGGTGATAATAATGTGCCTTTTGATTTTGAAATCCCTGAACCCAAAATTTGGTGGTCAAACGGATTAGGCGAACCTTATTTATACGATTTTAAGTTTCAGCTACGAAAAGGAAATGTATTAGTTGATGAATACCAGCTCGACTTTGGTGTGCGTACATTAAAACTGGTTCAGAAATCTGATGATGTGGGACGTTCATTTTATTTTGAACTGAATGGTGTGCCGGTGTTTATGAAAGGTGCAAATGTAATACCGTCCGAAACATTAACCCCCGCAGTTGACAGTGCTACATATAAACGCATGATAAACGATGCAGTGGCTGCTAATATGAATATGCTTCGGGTATGGGGTGGAGCCATATATGAAGAAGACCTGTTTTACGACCTGTGCGATCGAAACGGAATTTTGGTATGGCAGGATTTTATGTTTGCCTGCGCTGTTCAGCCGGGAGATGAAGAGCATCTTCAGGATATACAGAAAGAAGCTGAATACAATGTGAAAAGGTTGCGAAATCATCCGTCAATTGCATTGTGGTGTGGTGATAACGAAAACTATCACGGATGGCACGAATGGTGGGTTGATTTATTTGAACCTGAAGTTGAGAAGTATTTGAAAGAAACCTATCGCCGAATTTCTACTGAAATACTGGCCGATGCAGTAAAGGAGCATGCTCCTCATATTGAATACTGGCCTTCTTCTCCTATGGCCTACGGTTTTGAAAGGGCCGACCGCAAATCGGGCGATGAGCACGACTGGACCATTTGGTTTGGGCAAAAACCGTTTAGCGCTTACGAAGAAAATGTGCCTCGTT
>JAQIDF010000500.1 GCA_027858145.1 Prolixibacteraceae bacterium
TGATTTACACTAAATCGAATAACTAGTTATTCGTGAATTCGTGGCATAAATTCAAATCAATAATGTAATTTTAGTACTCAAGTGTCAACTGTTCTGCACATTACGATATGTTTGATAATTATTAACGCATCACTACTATGTGGCAAACGTAAATTTAACATCCAATAAGCAGACTAGGCTACAACCACCTGAGTAGCTCTTATATGAACACCCCCGGGTTAAAAGAAATACTAACAAGCCAGCATATTCAATTGCATTCTAACAGCGCATTAATATTCTGCACAAACTCTGGCTCCCCACACTTTTAGCTTGCTTCTGAATAGTTCCCATTTTTTATATCTTTGTTCATCAACCTAAATTTACACTACATGCTAAAACTTCTACTCGTACTGGCAGTTATGATTTGTAACAACCCTTCTTCAAATGATAACAAAGACAACCTAAGCACCAAAAGCAAACAAAAAGATAAGGAAATTTCAACAGCGGATAGAAGCACAAAATACCCCTTCTACATTGGGACTTATACTGATTCAGAGAGCGAAGGTATTTACTTATCGTTCTTCGATGCTGATGCCGGAACAATCTCATCTCCCAAACTGGTTACCAAGCTCGAAAATGCAACATTTCAGAATCTTTCAAAAGATAAAAACAGCTTACTGAGTGTAAGCCAAAACAAAGATGGGATTGGCGACACGCACGAATACACCATCAATGAAGACTTCACTTTGAGGTTGAAAAACATTTATAAAAATGATGGAGTTGGATCATGTTATGTCTCATACCACGATGACAGTGAAAGTGTGTTGGTAGCCAACTACAGGTCGGGCAATGTTACGCGCACAACAAAAACAGCTGGTTTCAGTAATCAACACTCAGGAACAGGCCCAAATGCAAACCGACAGGAAAAGCCACATGCACATTGTATTAAAATTGATTTACAAAGCAAATTTGCTTATTCATGCGATTTAGGTGCCGATAAAATCTATGTTTATAACCTCCAAAAAGGGGGACTGAACCCAGTAACAGAGATCAAAACAGCCCTGGGTGCTGGCCCCCGTCATGTCGATTTTCATCCCGACGAAGAAATTATGGCTGTTGTTAATGAACTTAACAGTAGCATTGAAGTATTCAAGGCAGATAAAAACGGGCTCTTCACAAAAAGAATCCATACTGTTTCAACCATCCCGAAGTCGCACACATCCAACAACCAATGTGCCGACATTCACTTCTCTGATGACGGGAAATACCTTTATGCCTCGAACCGTGGGCACAATAGTATTGCTGTTTTTAAAATGAATCAAAAGATGAAGCCGGAGTTAATACAATTGATGGATCAGACCATCAGCTGGCCCCGAAATTTTTCTCTTTCGCCAGATGGGAAATTTATGTTGGTAGCCAATAAAAACTCAAACTGCATAACGCTTTATCGTGTCGATAAAAATACCGGAAAACTAACATATACAAAGCAACGTATCAATATATCGAAACCGGTTTGCATTACATTCCCGGATAGTACACCACAAACTCGATAAGCTTTGCGCCTAAAACTATGTATCTCAATTATGATTAGCTGCTCTATCGATACCGGGAGGCATGGGCGTATATAATCCACCACTTGCGAACCATGCACGTTTCATTATTGCTAAATAGGTTAGTTAAACAATACCCGAGAACCCCATAAAAGCCATCGCTAATATACCTGCCGAAATAAGAGCAATAGGTACGCCTTTTAATCCTTTGGGCACATTTTGCATATCGGTATGTTCACGCAAGCCTGCAAAAATAATCAATGCAAGCCCAAAACCTACGGCATTAGCAACAGCATACACAACACCTTCCATCAGGTTAAATTCTTTTTGGATAACCAAAATTGCAACACCAAGTATGGCACAGTTAGTAGTTATAAGTGGTAAAAACACACCGAGAGCCTGATATAATGAAGGGCTTACCTTTTTAAGCACAATCTCAACAAGCTGAACCAATGATGCAATTACCAGAATGAAAGATATTGTTTGTAAATATCCTATTCCAAACGGAAAGAGAATATAATGTTGAATGAGGAAAGTCACAATTGTAGCCAAAACCATTACAAAAGCAACAGCACCTGTCATCCCCACGGCAGTCTCAATTTTTTTGGAAACTCCAAGGAACGGGCAAACCCCTAAAAACTGGTTTAAAACAATATTGTTTACCAGTATAGCCGATATGATGATAATAATGTATTCCATTTTCAGTTTATTTACGGGTGTTTCTAAGCGTTTTTCTTGTTCATTCGGTTAATCAAGGCAATAATATAGCCCAGAGCGATAAATGCACCGGGAGCAAGAATAAAGACGAGCATACCATAATCTTCGGGATAAATTGTAATATCGAACAATTTACCACTGCCGAGCAGCTCACGCACACTTCCCAAAATGGTAAGCGCGAAAGCAAAGCCAAAACCAATGCCAAGTCCGTCGATAACCGAGGATGTAATTGTATTTTTCGATGCAAAAGCTTCAGCACGGCCAAGTACAATACAGTTTACCACAATAAGTGGGATGAACAGGCCAAGACTTTCGTACAGCGAAGGCAGGTAGGCCTGCATTACCATCTCTACAATAGTTACAAAGGTGGCTATAACCACGATAAAAGCCGGGATTCGCACCTTATCGGGTATCAGGTTTTTAATAAGGGATACAACCAGGTTCGACATAACCAGCACAAAAGTTGTGGCCAGACCCATGCCTAATCCGTTAATGGCAGTTCCGGTTGTCCCCAGGGTTGGGCACATACCCAACAACAAGACAAAAACCGGATTTTCTTTAATAAAACCTTTTGTAAAATTTTTCCACTGGTTCATTTCTCAAATATTTTATTGTTCTGATGAAGCTAAATCATCATCACTCGCATTTTGATCAATTTGTTGTGTGGCACCTGAATTTGAATCAGTATCCCACGCATTATTCAAACAACGGTGTGCCCGGTTAAGGGCATCTAAAAAAGCACGCGATGTAATGGTTGCAGCGGTGATGGCATCAACCCCACCCCCATCTTTGCTCACACTCAAGCCACCATTGGGAAAAGAACGGCCAATAACACTTTGCCCGGTTTTTTCAGTATTGCCAAACCAGTCATCCATTTTGGAACCCAGACCAGGTGTTTCGGCATGTTTCAGCACCTGAAAACCGGTGATTTCACCTACATCATCAATGCCAACCATAACTTCGATATAACCACTAAACCCGCTATATGTGTAGGTTTTAACGGCGCTGGCAATCTCCTCGCCATCTGCACCGTAAGCCGGATATATTTCAACACTATCAGCCGCATCTTTCGGCAGTACCTTTATCACGTCACCTAAATGATCAAATTCGGGCAACACCGCGGCCAGTGCCATTTTCTGCTTTTTCAATTCAGTTTGGGCAATGGGCCCTTCAGTAACATCGTTAACCAAACCAAGTGCTGCCGAAGCTATTAACGTGACCCCAAAAAGTGAGATCACCATATTTTTAAAGGATGATTCTAACTTTGCCATTACTTTTTCTCTCCAAATCGTTTAGGTTTCACGTAATTATTTATAAGCGGCGCAAATGCATTCATAATAAGAATTGCAAATGAAATGCCTTCGGGGTATGCTCCCCACAACCGGATACTCACTGTAATTAAACCAATTCCAACTCCATAAATAAGCTGCCCCTTTTTAGCCATAGGCGATGAAACCATATCTGTTGCCATGTAAATGGCTCCAAGCATCATGCCACCTGACAACAGGTGAAACAGCGGATCGGCATATTGCATCGGGTCAACCATCCATAATATCCCGGTAAAAACAAAAACCGTTGCAAATATACTAACAGGGATGTGCCAGGTTATCACCTTTCGCACGAGCATATAAACCATGCCCAGCAATAATAAAGCTGCGGATATTTCACCCAGCGAACCACTAAAGTTACCTAAAAGCAACTCATCGTACCCGGGAATTCTTTGCATGATTTCAGGTACTGTTGACCCACTTTTAAGCCCTTCTTTCACCAAAGCCAAAGGAGTAGCTTCCGATGTTGCATCAACAGCCTGTTGGGTTACATTTGGCCATGTAGTCATTTGAACCGGGAATGAAATTAACAGGAACACCCTGCCAACCAATGCTGGGTTAAAAGGGTTTTGCCCTAGGCCACCAAATGACATTTTTCCAACTCCAATCGCTACTACAGCACCTACGACCATGATCCATAATGGCAATCCGGCAGGCACATTCATTGCCAACAAAATGCCGGTTAAAATTGCTGAACCGTCGTTGATTGTCGGTTCAACTTTCATTAAATACTTTTGGATGAGCCACTCGATAAGCACACAGCTCACAACAGATGTTAAGGTTACAACAACCGCTGGAATACCGAATACAACAAACGACCAGGCCAGGGCCGGCAATAAGGCAAAAATCACAGTGTACATGATTTTTTTTACAGAATCGCCTTGTTTAATGTGTGGTGACGGTGTTATGGTTAATATTTTATCCATTTTAAATATCTTTTACCACTAATGGTTAATTATTTGGTTTTTTATTTTCTACTACGGATGATTCCCCCAACGGTTTGTTTTCCAAGCCGGATATAATCGAGTAATGGACGGTTTGCCGGGCATGTAAAGCTGCAAGAACCACATTCAATACAATCCATTACATTTTCGTGCTCCGATTTTTCCCATATTTTCTTTTCGGCAAGCGTCATAAGCAAAAATGGCTCAAGCCCCATCGGACAAACACCCACACAACGCCCGCAACGAATACAATTTAACACCTCTTTACGGTGTCCTTCTTCTTCGTTAATAATTAATACGCCTGAAGTACCTTTCGCTACCGGAATATCGATATTAGCAACAGCCTTTCCCATCATTGGCCCACCACTTACAACCTTAGCGGTATCTTCGGGTAAGCCCCCGGCAGCTTCAATAAGTTCTTTAACCGGGGTGCCAACACGCACCTTGAAATTTGACGGATTGGCAAGTGATTTGCCCGTAACAGTTACGATTCGCTCAACCAAAGGCTTATTTTTCATAACCGCTTCGTACACGGCCAGGGCTGTCCCAACGTTATTCACAACAGCTCCCACGGCAATAGGAAGGGCGCCTGAGGGTACTTCCCGTCCGGTAACGGCTTTAATAAGTTGTTTTTCTCCACCCTGTGGATATTTAACTTTTAGTGGAGACACTTCGATGCCGGAATATTTTTCACATAAAACCAAGAGATGTTCTATTGCATCAGGTTTATTATTTTCGATGCCGATTACAGCACGGTCAACGCCAAGTGCCTTTTTCAGCAAATCAATTCCTACCAACAGTTCCTCGCCACGTTCAAGCATTAAACGATGATCGGCAGTGAGGTAAGGTTCACACTCCACCCCGTTAATAAGCAATACTTCAGCTTTCATTCCCGGTGGTGGCGAAAGTTTAACATGTGTTGGAAATGTAGCACCGCCAAGGCCTACAATACCAGCTTCTAATATTTTTTTGTTAATTGCCTTAGCATCAAGGCCTGTAGTTTTTATCAAATCAGGCGAAGTATCTATTCCTTCAGCCCATTCATCTCCATCAACATCAATTACCACCGATTCCTTTTTATAGCCTGAGCTATCAAACACTGAGTCGATTTTCTTCACTTTCCCCGAAACCGATGAATGAATATTAGTTGAAACAAAACCGGCACTTTGAGCAATAAGCTGTCCGGCTTTAACCATATCGCCACGTTTAACAACTACTTTTGAAGGTGCCCCGATATGTTGTGCCACAGGAATTGTTACGGTTTTAGGGAGTGGTAGTTTCTTAATCACTTTATCAGCCGTGATTTTGTTTTCGGCCGGGTGCACACCACCTATTTTAAATGTTTTAAGCATTATTTATCCTTTTAACAATGGAATACGACATTATAATTTGTATCAGGCATGAGCCGTTTCGGTCTCTTTTTCCTTTTTCACCTTTCGCGGTGGAAAATTTTCCTCAATAATTGCATTTGTAGGACAAACCGAAACGCATTTCCGGCAAAGTACACATTTATCAGAATCGATAAATGCCCGGTTGTTGTTAATTGTTATTGCATCGTATTTACATTCTTTTTCGCATTTACCACAACCAATACAAGCTACCTCACACGATTTTTTTGCCACGCCTCCTTTATCTTCGTTACGGCAGGCAACATATACCTTACGGTACTTTGGCATTTGCTTCCGTAATTCAAATAAACTTTTCGGACAGGCATCAACACATGCGCCGCAACCCACACAGTTTTCATCAGTAACAACAGGTAATCCCGTTTCAGGATCCATGTGCAGAGCATCAAAATCGCAGACATCGGCACAATCGCCAAACCCAAGACAACCATACTGGCATCCGGTTTCACCACCATAATTCATAGCAGCAATGGCACACGTTGAAGCACCTTCGTAGTGATTGGTTTTCGGACGATGTTCGCAGGTTCCGTTACAAAGTAAAACGGCAATGCGTGGCTTATGCTTTTCAGCTTCGAGCTGCATTATTTCGGCTACTTTATTCATAACCTCACTACCACCAACAGGACAATTTTTACCCTCAAGCGAATTGTCTTTAACAATAGCTTCGGCAAAAGCCCGGCACCCTGCATATCCACATCCTCCACAATTAGCGGCAGGCAGTGCCTCTTCAACTTCATCAATCCGGGGATCTTCGTAAACATAAAATTTGCGGGCCGCAAAGTACAAAATGATCGCGGCAGCAATCCCAATCGAACTGATGGTAATAATCGTGTAAATTAACGATGCACTCATATTTGATTTTTTGAAAGTGGTTCAACCACATAAGTAAATTTCTTTTTTATCTGCTTCCGATAATAATAAAGCAACAAATAATATGGCACTAAGGACGCCATTGAAATAATACCTACAAGGCCTTCTTTATCGGTTAGGCTGGTTAGTATTATCATAACAATAAGTAATATTAAAAAAGGCAACACATATCCCAGGAATAAGGCATTCATTCCCTGTGAAGATTTAAGTCGTATATTTACATGTTGACCTACTTTAAAATCAACAGGGTTACAATCAATATCCAGATCTTTATCAGATTGTTCAGACATTGAACATGCTCCTTTTATTTCACAGCTGGCACATCCCGATTGCACAACAATTCCGACTGTAATACCATCTTCACCCACAGACTTAACTATGCCTGAATGTGTAACTTCGTTTTTAGCGCTCATATCTAAGTGTAATCGATTGCAAAACTATAGGTATTTTGCAAAGAACAGAATGATATTTGTAATATTTTTAAATACATCGAGTAATTTAGATATATTCTCTAGAATTTAAATTTTACAACTACCATATTTTCAGATTAGAAGCACATGTCACCCCACTTAAGGCAAAATAGCAATCATTTTGAACTGAATATTCTATCAAAATATTCAAAACGTTTAACTCTTACTTTTATTTAAGTGCGTTAAACGCTGAAGAAGTGTTGGATGTGAAAAATGAAAGAATACATACAAAGGATGTGGAGTGAGATTACTCAGGCTTTTAACCGAAAGCTTTTTTAAAGCCTCCCCCAACTCACTTGCAAAACCAAACTGCGCTGCATAACTATCGGCCTGGTATTCATTTTTGCGTGAAATAACATTCATCCCAATTCCCATAATAAAGGACAACGGACTGTATAAAATACCAAAAGCAATTAAGCCGATGTGGAATTTAGCTTGCTCAACCCCCAGGGCCTGTGACAAGTATGGCGAAGATACCAATAATGAAAAAATATAAAGCATAATACCGGTTTGTACAATACCGAGCAACAATCCTGTAAGCGTATGCTTCTTTTTATAATGACCGATTTCATGAGCCAAAACGGCTACAATCTCATTGGTATACAAATCTTCAATTAGTGTATCAAACAAAACAATGCGTTTTTTGGGTCCCAGGCCTGTAAAATATGCATTTGCTTTTGTTGAACGTTTTGAGCCATCAATCACATAAATATTTTTAAGCCTGAAGTCAGCCTTTTCTGCAAACCTGAATATCGCATCTTTAAGTTCACCCTCCTCCAGTGGTTTTTGCTTGTTAAACAGTGGCACAATGAGTTCGGAATAAAACATCGACATAAATACCGAAATCAGGGTTACTGCGCCCCAGGCTACAAGCCAAAAGTAACCTTCGGTGCTATTCCAAATCCACATAATCAGTGCCAGTATACCACCGCCAAGAATAGCCCCCAGCAACCAACCTTTTATTTTATCGGATATAAATATTTTAGGCGTTGACTTGTTAAACCCAAACTTTTCTTCAATAACAAACGTATCGTATATTTCGAATGGAATGGTTAGTACATCAGAAGCAATGCCAATAATGGCAAAAAACAACAAAGCAACCAAAATGTAATTTGAAACCATTGACAAAGCAAAACCATCAACTATAGCAAAACCATCAAAAAGAAGCATTGCCAATATTAAGATAAACGAAAAGGCAGATGTTATCATTCCAAATCTCCGGTTTGCCTTTTTGTAGGCCTGCGATCTGGCATATTCTTTTTCGTTGTAGATTCCCTTTAACTCTTCGGGCAGTTTATCACTCCAACGGGTTGTATTCAAGTAATCGAGCCATTGTTCAAAAATAAAATCAAATACAATGATGATTATAATAACGTAAAATATTGTTTGTGCCATAAAAACCATACTTTAAGTTTAAAACTTCAACTAATGAAATATCTTTCGACCTATGCTTTGTTGTTCCGGTCGTAGATAAGGTCGCCCGGACGTTGTTTGAATATTTTATTTATGATAAGACTAAACACATAGTAATTCACAATTGCCA
>JAQIDF010000507.1 GCA_027858145.1 Prolixibacteraceae bacterium
TAAGCGAATATTCTGTTTTTAAACGACGTTTTCGCACCAGGTTAAAAACAACGATAAATAAAGTTACGCTACCAATAATTGATATGAGTTGAATTTTGTCCATTTTGTTATACATTTTCGAGTGGACGCAAACGAGCAGCCAACATCGCTATGGTTACTTTAAACATGTAATATGGCCCTCTTAGTACCGGGATGGAAGAAACCCCACCCTGCCGTGTGTACATTTGAGTAAAAATTTCTTTTATTTTAAACTTGTTACGAACCAGTAAAACAATAATCTCGGGTTCGGGATAATCTACCGGGTATTCGTGCATGATGAAAGCGAGACTTTCGCTGTTGAACGCCCTGAAACCCGATGTGTGGTCGCGTACCCTCTTACCAATAAGCACCAAGCTGAGAAACTCGAACAAAAAAATACCAATCCGGCGAAGGAAATCTGTCTCTTTTGCTTTTTTCTTGGAAACAAAACGGGAGCCAATGACAACGTCACATTCTTTTTCCAACACAGGTTTAACCAAACGAATAAGGTCGCAGGCACGATGCTGCCCGTCAGCATCAAATTGCACTACACAACTATAATGATGTTTGTTTGCATATTTAAACCCTGTTTGAACGGCTCCCCCGATGCCCAGGTTTACAGGCAGATCTATTACCTTAGCCACTCCTGTTGCTTTTGCCAGCATTGATGTTTCATCGTGCGAAGCATCGTTAACTACCAGAATATCATAATCAGGGCATTCATTTTTGATATCAAAAATAACATCCTGGATGGTTTCCTGTTCGTTATAAGCCGGTATTACAACAAGAACTTCAGGTTTCATAGGTTTTAATATTGCAAGTCTGATTATTGTTTATATGTATTGAAACAAAATTAACGATAATGTTCTGATAAATAAAAAGAAAAGTGGTTTAATTAAGTAGGTAAAGATACAAAAACAACCTTACGAGACCTAATTGTCTTTTTTTTATGTAAAAAAACAGAATTACCAGTAATCGTAATTGGATATATATCATACTATGAGAAAAGAATCCCCTCAGGAATTCTTTTCTCACAATTCAATTTTCAAAAAAACTTACAGCTCTATTGAATTACAATTTTCTGATCGAACTGTTTTTGATTGTTAATTGCTTTGATAAAGTAGATTCCCCTTTGCACATTAGGCAGCTCAACTGAATGCAACGATTCACTCATGGTAATATCGTAAACTTTCTGCCCAATGGAACTATACATCAGCACCCTTGTTTCGCTTTCAATATTTTCAAGCTTAATGGTAAAGCTGCCATTGTTTGGGTTAGGGTAAACCACTAAACTTTGACGTTCAAATGATTTCTCTTCCGGCTCCGGTTTTTCAAGCTCAGTACTTATGTCGACAACCGACTGGGCTGCCATCATTGGTGCAGCAGGCAGGTCGTCGCAGAACGAACCTGTTGTGGTAATGTGTGCATCGACATAACTGCCGGCCTGCGCATGGAAACCGGGTAGGAAACGGATGCTGTGACCTGCGATAAATGTAGCTGAAGCCCCGTCTGAAACCTCAACACTACCATCATCAGCCACTGTGATATCATTTTGGGCGTTGTAGCATTCATCATCTCCCGCATTTATCGTGGCCGTAGGCACATCAAGGTTAACAGGTACATCCGGTGCTTCAATTGTTATCGTATCGGAATACAAGGTAAGCTCGGGATAAACAGGATTGGTGACACTAAAACTATATTGTCCCTCTCCCTGCACATTAATTGTGCGGATCGTATCGCTAAGCTGTGATCCATTGCTGTACCAAGTAAATAAATTCTGTACACTATTGCCATCACTAGCGGTAATGGTTTCACCATCGGTGGTTATTGCGAGTGTGGTATCCTGTGGTGCATAAGAAAAGTCACCTATACTGCCTGGTAAAACACCTAACGATTCAAGGTTGGCAAACGTGAACTTGTTGTTTTCTACTTTTAATCGATATTGAACATTGAGCGCAGCATCTTTCTGCACGGAAGAGGCAAGACTGCCATCACGTAAATACAAGGGCTGTGATTCGTTTGCTACTTTTTCTTCTTCGGGTACATGTACATTTAGCGGGTTGTTCACCATTTGTGCCAACGATGAAGGCAAGTCGCCCCTAAGATTATTATTGTGCAAGTACAAATAGCCAAAGTTTACATTTTCGAAGGATGCCGGAATTTCGCCTTCTAATTGATTATTATCTAAATACAAAGACCAGAGATCTAGGTTGCCCAATTCGGCAGGTATTACACCTGTTAATTGGTTATTTTGTAACCTAATGTACCTGAGGTTAGATGCATTTCCAATTTCCAGTGGTATCGAACCTGTAAGCTGATTATCATATAAATACAAATAATTCAAATCTGTAAGGTTGCCTATCTCGGCTGGAATATTACCGTTTATCTGGTTGTCTGACAAATTTAAATAATTAAGGCGTACTAATGAAAATAAAGTCATCGGTAAGATACCTGTAAAGTTGCAGTTGGCAGCTGAAAGTTCTTGCAAATTATACAATGATGAAAAATCAGGCACAGGAGCTTGATCAAACAAATTGTCATCAATATTCAAATTTCGTATACTGCTCATCTGCAGTAAGCTTTCCGGCACATTGCCTGTGAAATTGCAATAATAGGCTTGAAGAAACTGTAAATTACTTAGTCCTGAAAAATCCGGCATGGGCTCTGGGTTAAAAGGATTGTTCGAAATTCTTAATTGTTCTAAACTACTCATTTCAAGCAATGAAGTCGGTATTGAACCTGTAAAATTACAATTATCAACACCCAAGCCTCTCAAGTTTACAAGAACACTAAAATCAGGCATAACTGATGAAGTAAAGTTGTTCCTTCCCAAATACAGACCGGTCAAACCGGTAAGGGTCAACAATTCTTCCGGAATGCTTCCCGTAAACTGATTACCCTGCAGAACCAAATAATAAAGATTAACCATGCCGGCAATTTCTGATGGAATTGTTCCGGTAAAATTATTATAACTTAAATCAAGATATCCCAGGCTTGTTAAATTCCACAATTCAAGCGGTATGCTCCCAGTAAAATTAGAATAAAAGAGATTTAAATTTTCTAAGTTATTAATATTCCCTATTGTTGATGGAATTGAGCCTGTCAAATTACGATTATTCTGCAAATCAAGAACAGCCAAAGCATTCAAATCACCAATTTCGTTTATTAAAAATCCATTTAAGTTATTCCATCGTAATTGTAACTCTGTAACACGCTCTTCTGAAATTGTTACACCAAACCATGTGTCAACAGGTCCGGTTAGCCAGTTACTGTTGTTATTCCAGTTATCACCATCAGTAGCATTGTATAAGGCAACCAACGCAAGTGAATCGGAGCTTAATGTGTAATTGATATTACCATAAACCTCAGAGTTAAGTTCAAGGTCGGGATACAAACTGTTTGTTACCTTGCAGAAATAACCTCCTGAAGCCTCAATATTGTTTAAAGTATCGTTCATTTCCGCTTCCAGTGGTAAAGCATCGTAATACCACTGATAATTATTATTTTCTTCCTTACTATCAACTACCGTTAACGAATTTATTCCTGCAATGTATTCCAGTCCAGGCACTGTATCCTGCGGTGCATAAGTAAAGGTTTCAATACTTCCCGGAGCAATGCCTGATGTTTCGAGATTGGCAAAAGTAAACTTGTTGTTTTCTACTTTTAATCGATAAGATACATTGAGCGCAGCATCTTTCTGCACAGAAGAAGCAAGGCTACCATCGCGTAAATACAAGGGCTGTGATTCGTTTGCTACTTTTTCTTCTTCGGGGATGCTTACCGGGTTGTTGATCATTTGTGCCAATGACGAAGGCAAGTCGCCACTGAGCTTATTATTGTGCAAGTACAAAAATCCAAAATTGACATTTTCGAAGGATGCAGGTATTTCGCCTTCTAATTGATTATTATCTAAATACAAAGACCAGAGATTATTTAGGTTGCCCATTTCTTCGGGGATTGTACCTGTTAATTGGTTATTTTGTAACCTAATATACCTGAGGTTAGATGCATTTCCAATTTCCAGTGGTATTGAACCTGAAAGTTGATTATTCTCTAAATACAAAGCTTCTAAATTAGTGAGATTACCAATCTCTACTGGAATACTTCCTGTAAGCTGATTATTATTCAAATACAAATAATTCAAATCTGTAAGGTTGCCTATCTCGGCTGGAATATTTCCTGTAAGATTATTACCCCTCGAATTTAAATTGCTAAGGTTGGTCAAATTACCTATACTGGCAGGTATCGACCCGGAAAGTTGGTTGTTATATAAATACAATTCTTGCAAATTAGCGAGGTTTCCAATCTCGGCTGGAATACTTCCTGTAAGGTTATTGTAGCCCAAATTTAAATACCTAAGGTTAGTCATGCTCCCTATACTGGCAGGTATCGAACCTGTTAAGTTCCAGTTGGCTTCCAGATTAAGATACTCTAAAGCCGACAAATTACCTATCGATTCAGGAATGCTTCCGGAGTGTCTGTTATTTACCAAATTCAACTCGGTAAGGTTTTCAAGGTTTACGATTGAATCGGGTATTGAGGTGCCCTGTAAACCGTAATTCCATCTCAAATTAAGTACAGTCAAATTGCTTAATTTCCCTATTTCGTTGGGGATATTACCACTCAGGTTATTATCTGACATTTCGAGCTGACTAACCCTCCATTTTGAAACTGTTACACCGTACCAGGTATCAATTGGGCCTGTTAGCCAATTTTCGTTGTTGTTCCAGTTTGCCCCTCC
>JAQIDF010000525.1 GCA_027858145.1 Prolixibacteraceae bacterium
TGGTTGTTGGGTTACTCCCGATTTCATGGGTGATTCATATTCAACCCTACGGGTTACAGCAAAACTATGCATCTTTAAGCAACGTGTTGAAGGAAGAAGTTATTTGATGCTTGCAGCAACCAAATAACAATGTGTCGTTACAAACGACAGACAGTAAACCCCTCGCTACGCAAGCTAAACGAGGGAGAGGTTAGATAGCAACTTCGCCCAACACTATATTTTCGATCAAATCGTAAGGTTTATCCGGAAATTTTATACCAAATTCATCGCCATTCAAAACCCTGCCCCTTTTCCATTCACCATCGACAAACGCACCTTCTTCCACAGAAATAAGTTGCTAATACCCTCAGTATTCAATTACATAATATCGTATTAGTTTATTGAAATACTAAATATAACACATCTTCCAGTAAGAAATATATTTTTTCTTGTTTATTTAGTGAACGTTTACTATTTCTGTATGAACACACAGAAATAGTAAACGAATGATTCTTTTTATTGTACCACAATCTTCTGATCAAATTGTTTTTGATTGTTAATTGCTTTGATAAAGTAGATTCCCCTTTGCACATTAGGCAACTCAACCGAATGCAACTGTTCAGTCATGGTAATATCGTAAACTTTCTGCCCAATGGAATTATACATCAGCACCCTTGTTTCGCTTTCAATATTTTCAAGCTTAATGGTAAAGCTGCCATTGTTTGGGTTAGGGTAAACCACTAAACTTTGGCGTTCAAATGTATCATCCTCCAGTTCTGGCTCTTCAAACTCAACACTTTTGTCTGCAATCGGTTCGGCAGCCATTATTAGTGCAGCCGGCAAGTCATCACAGAACGAGCCTGTTGTGGTAATGTGTGCATCGACATAACTACCGGCCTGCGCATGGAAGCCGGGCAGGAAAAGGATGCTGTGACCGGCGATAAAATTGGCAGAGGCGCCGGATTCAACAATCACATCTCCTTCATCTGCAACGGTGATAGTGTTGGTGGCGTTGAAACAATCAGTGGTGCCATCAGAAACCGTTTTACTGGAAACCTGTTCGTTTGTGGGTATAGAGCATGATTCAACAGTGAGATTTAAAGTAACGATGGAGTCATTGCCCTCTATGCCTTGAAAAATCTCCGTATATTCCCCGGATGTTGTTAATGTTTGTTCACCCAAAATGTACGATTCCCCCTCACAAATTTGAGCTGAGATGGTATCATAAACAGTATTGGTTAGCAATTCAAACTGCCCGTCTGTAACCTGAGAAACAACATTTGCGCTGGTTATATCGCTTAAAATAACATTTTGAATATCCATATCATAAACTCCCAGTGGTGTCTCCTGATCGGTTAAAAGGGCAATACTAACAACAGTTCCGGCATTGCCACTATACGTTTTCAAACTCCCTGAATAGGAAACAAATCGCACAGCATTAGCTGATATATTGCTAATTGACAGACCGTGGTCTTCAGACCGGTTACTCAAATAACAGGAATCCTCTACTACTGAAAAACCATCAGGTAAAGCCAAATCAAACTGGAATGCTGAAATAGCCGTATAATTATCCATTTCAACTTCCAGGTAATTCAGGCTGCCAACTTTTCCTGAAGTATCTATTACAACCAACTCATTGGGCTCAAAAGTTTCTCCGTTCACATTGATGGTGGCAGGGTCATGATTCACATCATTATTTCTGATATTTATTTTTCCGCTGTAAATTTCTTCATTTTCATTTTTAAATTTTAATGAAACGTTTTTATTTCCTGATGGTGGAACAACAATCGGATAATTTTCATTTGACACCTGAAATGAGGATTCCGTTGAACTGATGGAAGAAACCTTCAGTGTGTCATCGCCATAATTGTTAATTGTAAATGTATATTCAGCCGAATCGGTAACGGCAACTTCACCAAAATTATAGTTGGTAGTTGACAAATGAAGCGAAGGAGATTTTATTCTTACTGTTGAATTATAGCTGGCAGAAAGTATATTTGCCGCCACGGTATCTGCTATAATTGCATCGTTGAAATTTAGCGGATAATTTCCGCCATTTCCCTCGAGATACAAATCAACGGATGCAATTTGTCCGTCCTCATCCGCAAAATTATCATTGGAATCTGACCATGCAGCAATAATAAGTTTGTTTTTTGTAGTATCGGCTGTTATTTGGTGGTCGGTTGCACGGCCGGATAGAACCTCCGAGCCGGGTACAAACTGAATTTCTTCAGGTAGCTGTATCTCCGCCTGAAATCCTGTAAATGGCTCCATGTTATTGATGCTAATGGGTAAGGTAACCGTATAGCCTGAGCGTCCTGTGGCCGTTCCCAAATGGATTTCATTCACTGCAAAAGCGTTGGTAGAAAAGGTAACAGCGGAAGTTGGATGTGCAGGGCAATCAGAAGTAACTGTCACATCCCCTTCTTTTAATCCCTTTTCCGTTGCATAAAAATAGAGCGTCCGTGAAACTGAGCTACCTGCATTTAGTGTAAAACCTGTTTCGTCATTCAGACTATAATCGGGATGTGAAACCGTCAGGCTACTTATTGTAAGCAGGCTGTTTCCGGTATTTTGAATAGTAATGCTTCGTGAAGCCTGCTGCAAGAGCGGAACGTCTCCAAAATCAATTGATGCCGGTGTTAACGTTACTTCAGGAGTCCGGAGTATAATGTTTCCGGAATTTACCTGATCTAGTATATCTGTACCTCCGCCGGCAACGATTACATTCTGAAGCGTTAACGGGTAAGTTCCTGGTTTCGTGCCGGCAGCCAGATCAAACTGTACAACTGCCCCCGAAGAACCGGTAAAAGATTCTTCGGTTTCGGAATAAGCAATGGCTCGCAGGACATTTCCTTCCAGCATTTCCCATGAAAAGTCATGTTCGTTTTCTCTGCCAGCCAGCATCACAGATGTTTCATCCAGTGTGAAATGTTCAGGTATCACCAAATCGAACTGAAAGGCAGAAAAAGAAACGTCATTTGTAATTGAAACGGTTAGTGTTCCGGTTGCATTGGCCTCCAGTTCATAATCTCCTGTTGATAGAGTATTTGCTGAAAAAGAAAATTTTGCTCCCACCAGAAAACCAATGATTATGAAAGATTTAATAAGATGTTTCATTTTTGGTTTATTTTAAGTATTAATATTTTTTGAATTTCTGTTTTTGTTACACAAAGGACCACTGAGGCTGCACAGAGGGGCACAGAGGTTTTTCTCCGTGTAACTCTGTGCCTTCTCTGAGTAACTCTGTGTAATTTCTTTTTCCTTCATTATCGTGTTATCATTCGTTTTGTTTTTGTGTATGAGCGTTGATTCTTATTTTGTATATTAATTTTGTACAGATATACACCGGCAATTTCTTCTGCGTTCCATTCTATCTTATGACTTCCCGGATGCACGTTTTTTAAATGCCATCGCTGAACTACCCTACCTTTTATATCATAAACTGCAAGAATCACATTCTCTGCGTATTTATCCAGTTCAAATGGAATTATAGTAGAGGTATTAAAAGGATTGGGGTAATTCTGTCCCAGAGAGAAATTCGTTCTCTGATTCAAGAAGGCAGTTGTGCTAATTCCTGCAAATAATTGAAGTATGACGGTTGAATCACAACCATTTACAGTATTAAACATTTCAGTATATTCGCCTGATTCAGTTACTATCTGGTCTCCAAAAATTAACGTATCGCCTTCCGTTATTGTATCTGCAATAACTGTCTCGTAAACCGGATAAATAGTTAAGAATAGATGAACTACAGAATCACAGCCATTAACAGATTGAAATACTTCGGTATATTCTCCGGATATGGTCAGCGATTGCAAACCAAATTCATACGTTTCGCCTTTGCAGATAGTTGCCTCTTTGGTGTGAGTATAAACGGGATTTACAGTTAAGGTCAATGTCACGGTGGAATCACAGCCATTAACCGTTTCAAATGTTTCTGTGTATTCGCCCGAATTTGTAAGTATTTGCGAGCCAAACTGATAGGTTTCGCCTTCACAGATGACTGCCTCTGCAGAATGATTGTATGTAGGATAAACAGTAAGCGTTAACGTTACTGTAGAATCACAGCCATTTTCAGATTCGAACACCTCTGTATATTCCCCGGATGCAGTCAGTGATTGCGAACCAAATTGATAATTTTCTCCTTCGCAGATAGCTGCCTCGTCGGTGTGAGTGAAAACCGGATTAACAATTAAGGTTAAAGTCACAGTGGAATCACAGCCGTTAACTGTTTTAAATCTTTCGATATATTCACCAGAAGTAGTCAAAGTTTGCATGCCGAACTGATAGGTTTCTCCTTGGCAAATGACTGCTTCAGCCGAATGATTGTAAGTGGGATAAACAGTAATCGTTAACGTTACTATGGAATCGCAGCCATTTTCAGATTCGAACACCTCTGTATATTCCCCGGATGTGGTCAGCGATTGCGAACCAAATTGATAATTTTCTCCTTCGCAGATAGTTGCTTCGTCGGCATGAGTGTAACCCGGATTAACAGTTAATGTCAAACTAACGATTGAATCACAGCCGTTCACCGTTTCAAATGTTTCGGTGTATAAGCCCGAGGCAGTTAATGTTTGCGTGCCGAACTGATAGGTTTCTCCTTGGCAAATGACTGCTTCAACCGAATGATTGGATGTGGGATAAACAGTAAGCGTTAACGTTACTGTAGAATCGCAGCCATTTTCAGATTCGAACACCTCTGTATATTCCCCGGATGCAGTCAGTGATTGCGAGCCAAATTCATAGGATTCCCCTTCGCAAATAGTTGCTTCCTCGGTGTGAGTGAAAACCGGATTAACAGTTAAGGTTAAAGTCACAGTGGAATCACAGCCGTTCACCGTTTCAAATGTTTCGGTGTATTCACCTGAATTTATAAGCGCTTGCGTGCCGAACTGATAGGTTTCTCCTTGGCAAATGACTGCTTCAGCCGAATGATTGGATGTGGGATAAACAGTAAGTGTTAACGTTACTGTGGAATCGCAGCCTTCCACAGATGGAAAGACTTCGGTATATTCTCCTGAAGTGGTTAACGATTGCGAGCCAAATTCATACGTTTCGCCTTCGCAAATAGTAGTTTGGTCGGTGTGGTTGTAAACGGGATCCACAGTTAATGTTAGCGTAACCGTGGAATCACAACCGTTCATTGTTTCAAATGTTTCCGTGTATTCGCCTGAGCTATTCAGTGTTTGCGTGCCGAACTGATAGCTTTCGCCTTCACAAATAACTGCTTCAGCAGTATGATTATAAGCAGGAAGAACAGTAAGCGTTAACATTACTGTGGAATCGCAACCATTAACGGACTGAAATACTTCGGTATATTCTCCGGATGTTGCAAGCGATTGCGAGCCAAATTCATAGTTTTCATCCTGGCAGATCGTTACCTCGTCGGTGTGAGCGTAGTTCGGATAAACAATTAGATTCAATGTGACAACAGAATCGGCTCCATTGGAAGCCTCAAATGTCTCGTTGTACTCTCCGGCAGTAGTTAAGTTTTTTGTGCCAAACTCATAGGTTTCTCTTTCGCAAATGGATGCGAAAACGGTATCATAAATTGTTGCCGGCAACACGTTGAATTGTCCGTTTACTGCATCCGAAACAACGTTACTACCAGAAACATCACTTAAAACAACATTTTGTAGCATGAGGGAATAAATACCGGGAGAAACATCTTGCTCAGTTTGCAGCGCCACCTGAACCAGAGATCCTGATGTGCCGAAGTATGTTTTTAAACTGCCGGAATAGGAAACAAACCGGAAAATGTTTGTAGAATATTTACTAATACTAAAGCTATGTCCGTTAGCACGGTCTGTTAGTTCACATGAATCTGTTACCACAGAAAATCCATCAGGCAAAACCAAATCAAACTGAAAGGCGGAAACTTCAGACTCATTCTCCATCAATAGGTCTATGATATTAATTTGGTCCACCCAGCCGGAATCATTTTGCACAATCAATACATTTACCACATCCTTAAAAGAATTGAAATTCATCTTGTTATCAACGAATGATGAACCTGCCGGATTTTGCTTCGCAAATAATTCTGCCGGCAATGCAGATTTATAAAATCCCGCTGTAAGAATAAGGAAGAATATGTAAGTGTATTTTAGCATATTATTTTATCATCATCCGTTTGGTCTTGGTATAGGAGTGTTTCCCGTTTTGTTTGATGTACATTTTGTACAGGAATACGCCACTGTGGTTATCACCGTTCCATTCCACCTGATGCGCGCCCGGATTCAGGTTCTTCAACTGCCAGGATTTTACTTCTCTACCCATAATGTCGTAAATAGAAAGAACTGCATCTTCCACATCCATCTCTAACTCAAATGGGATGGTTGTGTTTCCTGTAAACGGATTCGGATAATTCTGTCCCAGGCTGAAACCTGCATTGAGTTTCAGTGTTTCTGCAATGGTAGCAGCTCCGCTCATGGTGTACTGAACTTCGCTGCCTGAAGCATCGCTAAGAATGGCTCCAAATATCCAGTTGTTATTGTGTAATTTCAGTAAAGCTGATTTTCCTTCGGGAATGGTTTTGCCTGATAAACTGTAAGCAAGAATGGTGAGTTTTCCGTCTTTCATGTTTCGTACCACTTCAAAACCTTCCAATGCTTCAAGTATTTCCACTTCCTTTTCAGAAGAAACATCAGCCAGGGTAAACTGTATTCCTCCCAGTTCTACGGGTGAATCGACGTAAACAATTCCATCTTCGATGCTGATTTGGGCATTTCCTGCCAATGCTGATTTGGTTGATGACTCGGGTGCCATGATGAGGTTCACCAAAGCTACAATATCGAGCACGTTTATTGTTTCATCCCCATTTACATCTCCTGCATCAAAAATAAAGGGTTGTGGATTATTCTCCAGAATATAACTCACAACCGTAACAATATCCGAAACATTCACCAGCAAATCTCCATTGGCATCGCCAGTTGCTGCCGTAAAGGGTGTTGCAGCAACCACTTTTGAATAGTCACTTTCGGAGAGATTGGTGCGCATGGTTTTATAGGTGTAGAAGTACTTGGTGGATGGCTGCACCGAAAAGTCGGTAAATATGGTATCGGTCAACAGTTGCGAATTTATCATCACCGTATCGGAAGTCACCGAGTCATTTAAATAACTGTACCGGTACATGTTGTACCCCAGCAAGTCGTCCACGCCTTCTTCCGGATTTTCCCATTCTAAATCAACCAACCCCATTCCCGGTGATGCTGCAAAGCCGGACGAGAGCGAACCTGCACCGTTAACAATTACCCGAAAACGGCGGTCTTCAATGGGTATCTCAAAATGGTCGGTATCTTCTGCCCCCGAAACCCGGATGGTATTTATTCCGTCTCCGGTAGTTAATCCCACATTAAGGAAAGCGGTATAAATGCTAGAATCGGCACTCCAGCTGCCATCTTTCGAAATGGACGTTTGCGTATAAGGATAACGAACTCCCATACTAACATTGGGGGTAACCAAAGTATCCATTCCCCTATTGAAATATACTTCTATTTTTTGTCGCCCTACACCAATTGGGTCAAGCAATTCGAACTCATCTTGAGCATCCTTGCCATTAACCACAACTTTCCACACAATGCCATGGTTTTCATTGGGGGGAGTAATTAATTTATTTGAAATATCAATATAATAAAGGTTACCATCATCATCAAAATCCAAAATTCCATTTTTAATCTTTACTTCATCTGAAGATCCATAATAAATTGGACTTAAAGTATAAATTTGAAATCCGCCCATACCTGCATACATATTTTTCTCACTTTGATTTATTTTTCCGTTGCTAAAAATGCAATTATTTTGAGATTCACTAGTAGTTAGAGAATAGATGTCTCGTATTGCATAAGCATTTTCTGCTCCGCTTAATGATTCGTTATTTGTAAGATTGTTATTAGAAAATTTTTGAAATTGCCGGATTAATCCTAATCCCATATTATCATTAATAGTATACCACCTACTGAATAAATTATTGTAAACGATCTGGTTTTTCTCAAATAACATACCGTTTGATATTATCGTACCATAATTGTATCGAAAAATTGTGTTTGTAACGTAACCTGCCAGTCCTGTAAACATTTCATATCGGTTATTTTTACCTCCATACTCAAAAATGCAATAATCCAAAAATGATTCACTACCACTAGTCATCTTGATCTGATCCCAATACGTTATATTATCTCTTTTAGTAAAAAGTATAGTGCTGTCCGGTTTTCCAATTGCTATAATATTTCCAGCAACTATCAATGATTTATTTTCGGCAAATTTTAGCATCGCACCTGGTTTAATCGTTAGAGTTACTCCTTCATTTATAGCCAGGTTGTCAGTGATGATATAATGTTTATCGGGATAAAGTGTAAGGTTTTCATTTAATATACCTTTTAATTCAATTCCATTTTCTACACTAATATTTGTTGCGATTGTACTTTCTCCCAAATGGTTTCCATACCATGTTTTTAATTCAAAAACAATATCGCGCCCATCGGTCACATTTTCATCAATTTTTATTTTTAAAGGAATTGCATTAAAACGGGTAGCATAAGCTGAAATGCTTCCAACTAATGCACTGTCAATTTGTATTCCCGCGGTGTTCGTATCCTCAAATTCACCAAATTCAATTCCTACTTTTACATCGTTGGCTTGTCCCCAGGTATTGCGTACCATTACTTTAAGCTCAATGGTTTCTCCGGCATCGGCTCTTCCGTCGCCATCACCATCAAGGGTATCGATGACTTCATAAGAAACAATATCTAAAATTGGCTCGGGTACAATATTGAGTGCAGCTACCAAATCGATGTGCTGATTGATTGAATGGATAAAATTTCCAAATAACATTTCCTGTGATTCCCCCGGTTTTAGTTTCCGGTACAACGAAACGGCTCCAGCCACCAAAGGTGCGGCCATAGAAGTTCCGCTGTATTCGCGGTAGTTTCCCCCTGGCACACACGAAAGTATTCCTGTTCCCGGAGCTTTTAATTCGTAGTTTAATAAATCGGTATATCCCGAAAATACGGCACCATCCTGATCGAAATTGGAAAAACCTGCTCTGCCAGAAGTTCCGTTTGCTTCCACACCCAAAACAAAAGAAAATGCACCGGGATACAAAGGAGCTCCTAATCTACGGTCGGGACATAAACCCGGGCCAATACAAAGTGCATCGTTACCGGCAGCAGCAACCAAAACTGCAGTTGCATAAGCGTTTGCCAAAGCATCCTGCATAGCCAGAGAATTAGCATACGAGCCAAAACTCATGTTTAACACCGTTGCACCGT
Organism: Prolixibacteraceae bacterium; assembly: GCA_027858145.1. Classification (GTDB taxonomy): domain Bacteria; phylum Bacteroidota; class Bacteroidia; order Bacteroidales; family Prolixibacteraceae; genus Roseimarinus. Next base: position 9,252 of record JAQIDF010000525.1, read on the forward strand.
TTTCCGTAGCATAGGTAATACCCTGTGCAATGGTAGCGGCATCGCCCTGTCCCGAGGATTGAAACACTTTAATGGACATAATTTGGGCTTTCCAGTTTACTCCAGCTATTCCAATTCCATTGTCGCCAACAGCAGCAGCAATTCCAGCACAATGCGTTCCATGCGAGTTATCGTCTTTGGGAGCATTGTCGTTGTTAATAAAATCCCAACCCCAAATATCGTCTACTTTGCCATTGCCATCATCGTCAACTCCGGGGGCTCCATTTAATTCAGCCAGGTTTTTCCAGATGTTCTTTTTCAGGTCGGGGTGGTCGTCATCCACACCTGTATCGAGAATAGCGATGATAGAAGTAGAATCGCCGGTTGTGGTATTCCACACATCATCGATGTTGCAGGCCGGTATTCCCCATTGCGAGTTATAAAGCGGGTCGTTTGGAATTAAGCCAGTAGCTGTTTCTACAACATTATTATTAGCGGCTTGTTCCAG
>JAQIDF010000529.1 GCA_027858145.1 Prolixibacteraceae bacterium
AATGGTTTGAAATTAAGCCTGAAATATTTTTACAAAACCCTGATGAATTTAAAGATAAAGTTTTATCTTTGTTATTAATTAACACAAGTTATCATAAACAACCTTGTGAAACTTGACAAATAACTATTAAAATTAAAAACATATGGGAATTAAAGGAACAGAAACCGAAAAAAATCTATTAAAAGCATTTGCCGGAGAATCTCAAGTTCGTATGAGATATACATACTTTTCAAAGGTAGCAAAAAAAGAAGGCTATGAGCAAATCTCAAACATGTTTATGGAAACTGCTGAGCAGGAAAAAGAACATGCAAAGCGATTTTTTAAATATCTTGAAGGTGGACCGGTTGAAATAACCGCGACATATCCTGCCGGTGTAATTGGCACAACTCCGGAAAACTTAAAAGCCAGTGCTGAAGGAGAAAACGAAGAGTGGAGTGAACTATATCCATCATTTGCTGATGTTGCAGAAAAAGAAGGATTCAAAGAGGTTGCTCGCACCTTCAGAAACGTTGCAAAAGTAGAAGTTGAACACGAAAAACGATACTTAAAACTTCTTAAAAACATAGAAGAGGGAAAAGTGTTTGAAAAAGACGAAAAAACTCTATGGAAGTGCCTAAACTGTGGCTACGTTCACGAAGGAACAAAAGCTCCGGAAAAATGTCCTGCTTGCGAACATCCACAAGCACATTTTCAAGTAAAAGAAGAAAATTATTAATGAACAATTTTCTATTATAATACTATTAAAAAAAACAACCTGACACGACTCAGGTTGTTTTTTTTTACAAAAATTCTATATTCAAAAAATATAAGTTGTATTTTTACTTTTTAAAATATCCATTTATTAATCAAATACAACTTATCATGAAAAAAACTCTACTCCTAGCACTTACAATGCTAACATTCACCACATCAATTTTTTCTCAAGAAGAAAAAGCGTATACTTTTAAACACAACACACTAACAATCAACTCTACTTCTTCGAAAATAATTAAAGAAATTGAATCTCTTGAAAACATTACCGAAGCAAAAGAGGTTATCTTAACTGAAAAAGCAAGTCCTGAAGATTTTAAATTAGTTTGTAAAAAATTATCGTGGATTACACATTTACAAATTGAAATTCAAACATTGACAGATATTTCAGAAATTAAAAAACTCACATCATTAAAAAAACTAAAATTACGCTCTATTGATGCAAGCAAAGAAACACCTATAGATTTAGGTCCGTTACAAAAAATCAAAACTCTAGAATCATTAGATTTTTATGCAACAAAAGTAAGCAATACAGATGCTTTGCAAAAATTATCAAATCTTACAGTTATTAGTTTCTATATGAGTGGAGTATCTTCTCTTGAATTCCTTTCGGGAACACCCAAAATTGAAGTATTAAACCTTTATGGATTTAAACATACTTTTGAAAATTATGAACCAGTTGCTAAACTCAAAAATTTAAAAGAGCTTAATATATATATGAACAAACAAGCAACTGATGAAAATTTAGCTGTATTAACTCAACTAAGCTCATTAGAAATAATTTCAATGTCAAATTGCAAACAAATAACAACATTTAATTTTATTAAAAACTGCACAAACATGAAAGAAATAAATGCAATGTGGTGCAGTAAACTTACAGACTTCAGTGCAATAAAAAACTTCACGAAAATTGAAATTATAGAAGTAAACAGTGCAATGCGTTTAACTGAAATTTCTTTCTTATCAGGAAAAGAATATTTAACTCACTTAGTCATTTCAGAAACCAATGTTACAGACATTAGCCCATTAAGTTCATGCAAAAGTTTAAAATATCTTGATTTAGAAAAAACACAAGTATCAGACATTTCTCCTTTAGGTAATTGTCCGAATTTAAATCAATTAAATTTAGAAAGCACACTAGTTACGGACATATCGGCATTAGCATCATGCAAAAAATTATCCTCATTAAATATTAAAAAAACAAAAGTAACCGACATCTCTCCACTCATTCCATTAGAATTATGGAAAATAAAAGTAGGCGAAGATTTTCCGGAATCAGAAATAGAGAAATTCAAAAAAGAAAATACAAAAACAAGTATTGATAATTAGGATTAAACACTTATTAATCTTTGTTCAAACTCTTACTTAAAAGGCATTGTATAATCCTTTTGAGAGCGCTTAACATACTCATTTTTAATTGATTCTTTCATTACATTTGTGTAACGCTATTTCAGGACGAGACAAAACTAATAATAAAAAAGGCTGTGTGAATATTTCATGCAGCTTTTTTTATTTCCTAAATTCAACTAATAAATGCTAATTTTGAACTAATAACCTGAGTTCGATATACTTTTTTAGGCTCAGAACGCTTATAAATAGTGAGGTTCAATCAAAAATAATGAAATAATAACAGGTTATTTTAAATTATTTTTGGGCTTAATAGACAAAAAGTAGGCTAATAATCTCCATAACACTTATTATCATTAGCTTTGGAGCAAATAAAAGCTTATGAATAAAAAAAGTGTATAAATTGTAACGGAATAAATACAAAGAAAAATGGATTCTCTAAAAGAAAACAACTTTTTAAATGCCATGATTGCGGTAAACAGTTTTTAGGGGGATCACGATTAGATTCAGCGATACTTTGGGCTGAATATTTAAAAGGTAAACAGACGTATTTGCAACTATCTAAGAAATACAATTGCTCTATACGAACCATTCAGCGTAAAATTGATTTACATCAGCCTACAATCAATCCAAAGAAACCTAGAGAGGTTATTGTTTTAATGGATACGACATACTGGGGAAGAGGTTTTGGGGTTATGCTCTTCAAAGATGCTATTACCAAAGATAATTTGCTCAAGTATTATGTGAGAAATGAGACTAACTTTCTGTATAAGAAAGGAGTTGAAGAATTAGTATCAAAAGGATATACAATACTTGCAATCGTTAGTGATGGGCGAAAAGGTTTAGCTCAATCTTTTGGCTCAATACCCGTTCAGATGTGTCAATTTCATCAAGTAGCTACCATTAGAAGATATATTACAAAGAACCCTAAACTCCCAGCATCTATTGAATTAAAAGAACTCGTATCTATGATGAAAATGACAGATAGAGAATCTTTTGAAGGAGCTTTAAATGATTGGTTTTTGAAGTGGGAAGAATTTTTAAATGAACGAACAATTAATATTGAAACTGGGCGAAGTTATTACACCCACAAACGCTTAAGAAGTGCTTACAGAAGTCTTAAAAGTAACATGCCTTGGTTATTTACTTGGTATGATTATATCGAATTAAATATTCCTAATACAACTAACGCCATTGATGGCCATTTTGCTGATTTAAAGAATAAACTTAGGAATCATAATGGTCTATCTTTAAAGAGAAAAATGAAGTTTATTGATGCTTTTTTGAAAGTGTAAAACTCCTGAAATTAACAGCCTAATTTTTGTCCACTTGGAAATATTTAAGGAAAAACAGCCTAACATTTGTCTATTAAGCCCAATATTCATGTTTTCAAGAGCTTGCGATAAATTTCCGAAATTCGTATAATTGCCATATACACGAACATAATCTTCCTCTTGTTCGGTATATTCTAATCCATGATCAATAAGTTCAAGTTCGAGCTCTTCGACATTAGGAACAAGAGTCGCCGGAATTTGAAATACCGCCATTCTGTTAAATAAAAATTCTAAGGAACCGGTTGGAACAACTTGTCCACCGTTTTTGTTGAAGTACGATTTTACGTTTGCAACAGTTCGAGTTGGATTGTCTGTTGCACATTCCACAACTACGAGCACTCCGTGAGCTGCTTTACCTTCGTAAATGACTTCGGTTATTGAGTCACTGTCTTTTCCATTTGCACGTTTTATAGCCGCTTCAATATTGTCTTTCGGCATATTCTGTGCTTTTGCATTTTGAATTGCTGTGCGAAGTTTAGCATTCATCTCGGGAGCTGCGCCCCCTTCTTTTGCGGCAATTGTTATGGATTTTGCAAGACGAGGAAATAATTTTGACATTTTATCCCATCTTTTTTCCTTTGAGGCACGTCGGTATTCAAAAGCTCTCCCCATCGTTCTAATTATTCGTCGTCATCATCTGTTTGATCAATAATATCGGCATCACTCATGCCACCAAGATTATCATATTCGCTTAAATATTCAACGTCTTGATATTTTTCTAAGTATTCTTCTTGTATCGTGTTTCGAAGGATGCCGTTCGAATCATAATCAGCATCATTACTGATTATTTTTTTTGCTTCTGCAATCGACATTCGAACCATATAGTATTTCTCATCTGTTTCAAATGGTAATGCAAAGCGTTCGTTACCTTCTTTATCTGTGTATGAAATGAGATGTTCAAAGAATCCGGTAGGATATACTAATTTAATTTGCTCCTGAATTTGAGGATCTAACTTTTCAAAATCTTTTATTATTCGAGGTTTTTGCATAGTTTAATGTAGTTAAAAAAGTATATAAACATGTATTTTTAGATTCCTGTTTCGAGGGCGTAAAAATACTATAATTTTGTTTTTATAAAATAATTACACGATTTTTTTTATAGAATTTATCACTGTTTCTGCAAGTTTGTGTGCTTTTTCGTGAGTGTTGCTTTCGGCATATATTCGAATAATTGCTTCGGTGTTTGATTTTCGTAAATGAACCCATCCTGTTTCAAATGAAATTTTTAACCCGTCAATTGTTGAAATGTTTTCGTTTGCATACAAAGATTGCACTGTTTCAATCACTTTGTCGACATCCGTTTCTGGTGTAAGTTCTATTTTATTTTTTGATAGTATGTACTGAGGATATGTTGCACGGAGTTTCGAACAGGTTTTTTGAGACGTAGCTAAATGAGATAAAAATAATGCTATACCTACAAGAGCATCTCTTCCGTAATGTGCTTCGGGATAAATAATACCACCATTTCCTTCGCCACCAATAATGGCGTTTGTTTCTTTCATTGTATCAACAACATTAACTTCTCCCACCGCAGATGCAGAATATGAACATCCGTGTTTTTCGGTAATATCTTGTAAAGCTCGGGTCGAACTTAAATTGCTGACTGTATTTCCCGGTGTGTGTGATAGTATATAATCTGCAACAGATACCAAGGTGTATTCTTCACCAAACATAGAACCGTCTTCATTAATTATTGCAAGTCTGTCAACATCGGGGTCAACCACAAAACCAACGTCCGCTTCAGTTGATTTCATCGTGTTTGCAATTTCGGTAAGATGTTCGGGGAGTGGTTCCGGATTGTGCGGAAAGTTTCCGTTTGGTTCACAAAAGAGGGGAATGATTTTTTTTACGCCCAATGCTTTGAGAAGTTCAGGAATAATAATTCCGCCTACTGAATTTACACAGTCAATAGCAACGGTGAAATCTGCTTTTTGTATTGCCTCACGGTTTACTAGTGGTAGATTGCAGATTTGTTCAATATGAATAGCATTATACGAATCGTTTGAAATAACTTTTCCAATAGAATCAACATCGGCAAATTGCATGTTTGGTGTTTCTGCATACGCTAGAATTTCGGCTCCTTGGGCTGCATTTAAAAACTCTCCTTTATTGTTCAATAATTTGAGAGCATTCCATTGTTTGGGATTATGACTTGCCGTAACAATTATACCACCGTCAGCATTTTCCATAGGCACTGCAATTTCGGTGGTTGGCGTACTAGCATACCCCAAGTCGATAACGGTGTACCCGAGAGCAACAAGTGTTTGACTCACTAAAGATGAGACCATTTCGCCTGAAATACGGGCGTCACGTCCAATAACAATTTTGTGTGTCGGATTATCTGTGTGTTCGGCAATCCATGTACCGTATGCTGATGTAAATGAAACAATATCAAACGGAGTTAAATTTTCTTGTGGAATGCCACCAATTGTGCCGCGAATACCCGAAATAGATTTTATTACAGTCATAGAGATATGTGTAAAAAAAAAGTCTAAGTATATATATTAAAATGTACTTAGACTTTTGTAATAGTTATAAAATATATTAGTATCTGTTGATACAATTTAAGTTGTCAAATGCTTCTTCAAGACGAGCAACTATACTCTCTTCACCTTTACGTAACCAAACGCGAGGGTCATAGTATTTTTTGTTTGGTTTATCAGCACCATCTGGGTTGCCAATTTGTGTTTGAAGATAGTCGTGATTTTGTGCTTCGAACTCACGAATACCATTCCATGCTGCCCATTGAGTGTCAGTGTCAATATTCATTTTAATAACACCATATCCGATAGCTTCTGTGATTTCTTCGGCAGAAGAACCCGATCCACCGTGGAATACAAAGAATACCGGTTTGTCAGTTGTTCCGTGTTTTTCGTTGATGAATTTTTGTGAGTTGTCAAGAATTTTTGGTGTTAATTTTACATTACCCGGTTTGTATACTCCGTGAACATTACCAAAAGATGCTGCAATTGTAAAGTTAGGAGATTCTTCAAGTAACTGTGCATATGCGTATTCAACTTCTTCCGGTTGTGTGTAAAGTTCAGCAGAATCTACATCTGAATTGTCAACGCCATCTTCTTCACCACCGGTAACTCCTAATTCAATTTCGAGAAACATATCCATTTTACTCATACGCTCAAGATATTTTTTGCACGTAGCAATATTTTCTTCAAGAGGCTCTTCTGATAAGTCAAGCATGTGTGAGCTAAATAATGGTTTACCTGTTTTTTTGAAGTTTTCTTCACTTGCATCCAATAATCCGTCAATCCATGGTAATAATTTTTTTGCAGCATGGTCAGTGTGTAAAATTACCGGAATGCCATATAATTCAGCCATTTGGTGTATGTGTTTAGCACCCGAAATAGCACCTGCTATTTGTACCGCTTGTCCTTCGCCTTTTAATCCTTTACCTGCATAAAATTGAGCTCCACCGTTCGAAAATTGAATGATTATTGGTGAGTTAACTTTTGCGGCAGCTTCTAATACTGCATTTACTGAATTTGTTCCAACAACATTTACTGCGGGAAGTGCAAATTTATTTGCTTTTGCTATTTCAAAAACTTTTTTCACATCGTCACCAAATATGACACCTGGTTTAACTGCATCTGATATTAATCCCATGATTATAAACTATTTAAATTATTATTATCAATTAATTTTTATTTGAGCGTAAAACTATAAAAAAATAATGAAAACTAACATAGTTATGAAGATAAACTTTTTTTGTTTTTTTGGTCAAAAAAAAATATTCCACCCCCGTCATATAACGCTCCGTCGTAGAGTTCAATAATGGTGCATTTATGTTCGTGTATAAAGTTTTTTAAGGCATCTCCCTTGTCAAGTGTTTGCAATGCCCCGATTATATATACCGTATTCTTGTGAACACCCATTGTGCCGCCAATACAACCGTGCGTGTAGGGTGGAAGTACAATATTTTTCGGTGAGCAATATATATGAGGAATGTTTTCTGTTGCTAATGCTTTCTGTATACCCTTATCTGATGTTATGCATGCTCCGTCCGGGAGACAAATCATACTGCATCGGGTATATGCTTGGGGAACATGAATGAATTTTTTGTCTCGGCATGTGTTGAGAATAGTTTTGTCGGTGAATGATTGTTTGTGAAATAGATATTTGTCGCTCACAACACAATTATATGCGGTGCTGTTTGCAATGTTGGAGCCGACTGTTGTATTGCCTTCTTTATTGTGCAAATTGTTGGATGATATAATGTGTGTGATTTCCGGAGGTGTGTTTGGGGCATAGATTGTTTTATTGGAATCAATTTTACATAGAAACACATCGGGATGTCCCGAAATAGCATCATAACTTATGTCTTGTGTACGAAATTCAACACAGGAAAAATCTTTCTGCAATCGTTCTTTTGCTTGAACGGGAGCACGTGAATCAATTATAGCAATAGGTAAATTCATCATATTGAAGGTGTGTGTCTGTGTGAATAGCTACCCAACCGTATGTTTCGCGAAGCCACTGTTTGTTAGATGATTCATAACCAATAGCATAAGGGAGAGCTTCTGCAGAAACGGAAATGTGTAATTTCCCTTTCTTCAGTTTGATTTTCTCTGCAAAACGGTTTTTCCATATTTGCGATAGAGCCAGTTGCTTGATTGAAGGATGATATGGCCCGGCGAGTACTATTTCCGATGATTCAAAGTCTTTGCTCGGATGTAGTCCAACTCGTAATATGCGGATATTATGTTGGGAAAAAAGAGAATAAATATCCGCAAGCCATACCGTTGCCGTTGCTCTGTCTAAAGGTTTATATCTGCCCTGTGTGTACATGTCTGCCAAAACGGTGTTTGCAATAACCAGACAGGGGTATATGCGTGTTGTGTCTGCTTTATAATCAATAATTTTTTGAGCTGTGTGCATGCTTTTTTCATAGCTGTCTCCGGGTAGGCCAATCATCATTTGAAGACCGAGTTTAAAATGATATGTACGAATAAGTTCTGCTGCCCGGATAATATCTTCGGAGGTATGTCCTCGTTGCGATAATGCTAAAACCTCATTGTCAAAAGATTGTGCTCCCAGTTCAATATCTTTTACGCCATAACTGTGTAGCATGCGTAATATGTCTTCTGAAATATAATCGGGACGAGTTGATATCCGAATGCTTTCAACCGCTCCTTTATGAATGTATGATTGAGCAAGTTTTAAAAATGCTTTTTGTTGCTCAATAGGTAGTCCGGTAAAGTTTCCGCCAAAAAATGCAATTTGTTTGGTGCCCGATGTCGGTATTGTTGTCAGATGAGTTTCAATAATCTCTTGTGCATCTTGTATGGTGGGAATATGATGAGTGCCACTAATATTTCTTTGATTGCAAAACACACATTTATTGCGACATGCCAATTCGGGCAAAAATATGGGAATGTTGTAATGTTTGTTCTGCTTCATGAATATTCAAAGGATTTTTTTGTAAAATTACGAAAAAAACGATTTTGATTACGTAAATATAAGTGATTATATGTCTAATAAATAAGAGATGATAAAAAATTTTAATTGAGAGTGGAAGTGGAGGTGGATTTCACTATTCAATAATATAGCTCGAATTTCGGGCTGTATTTTTTTTTGTAATTAATTGCACCAATTGTTCGTCGTATATAATACTACTAACCTGAGTTCGACGTAATTTTTCGAGTTCAGATTAGCTCCGCTGAGCTCGTCCTTTGTCCTCGGTTGATATAAAAAGCTGTTTATCAAGGCAAATTAT
>JAQIDF010000535.1 GCA_027858145.1 Prolixibacteraceae bacterium
AAGTATCCTGTCGTTTATCTTAATTACTTTCTCCATTTTGTGTTTAATGTGGAACCGTTGCCCATGGTTTAGTTGGAATATAAAACAAGTTTTCACCTTTCAAGGTTAGTGGCGAATCAATGTTATTTGAAAATAACATCCCGGTGCCCAGCCCTTGTTGTGTTTCTGCATTTTTGGTGAAAACCCACTGGGCAATTGCGTTTAGCCCGATGTTCGACTCAAGTGCCGAAGTGGCCCACCAATCGGCATCATATTTTTGTGCCAACTCAATCCATTCGTTACTTGCTTTGAAACCGCCCAGCAAGCCGGGCTTCAATATCAGGTATTGAGGTCTGATGGTTTCCACCAATTTTTTCTTTTGTGTGTAAGGATAAACCCCGATAAGTTCTTCATCGAGGGCAATGGGCACGGGCGTATGCCGGCACAAAGCGGCCATTTGTTCGCGGTTTCCGGCTTTGATGGGTTGTTCGATGGAGTGCACTTCCAGTTTTGCCAAATCGCTTAGTACTTTCAGTGCCTCATCAAACGAATAGGCACCGTTAGCATCCACGCGTATGGTCAGTTCTGATGCGCTAAACTGTTTGCGCATATTTGCAATCAGTTCTTGTTCCGATGGCCAGTCGAGCGAGCCGATTTTTAGCTTAATGCACGAAAAGCCGGCATCAAGTTTTTGGGTTATTTGTTCGCGCATGTACTTTCTATCGCCCATCCAGATAAGTCCGTTAGTCGGAATGCCTTTCTCATTACGGGTAAATTCCGAAGGAAAAAGAATGTGACTGCCTGTAGAAAGTAAATCGGTCAGGGCTGTTTCAAGGCCAAACTGAATGGCAGGAAACTCGTGTAAAACTGAATTAAAATCGTAGTTCCCGGCGTTAATGTCGTTGCAAATGCTTTGCAGCTTGTCTTCAAAACCCGGGCAATCGTCAATGCTTAAGTCTCTTAGGATGGAACATTCACCCACGCCGGTTTTATTGCCGTCGCTCAAAAACAAAAACCAGCTGTTTTTGGTATGGTAAACACCGCGCGATGTACCGGCCGGGCGAATAAAATTCAAAGTATGTTTTTTAAAACCTGCCTTAATATGTTTTGTAGCTGATTCCTTCATAACACAAATATATTTTATTCCGGTGAAAAAATTAAACAATTAATAATTTTGAGGTTCGTTGTATAGAACGTTTATTGTTCAAATATGCCAATAAATTAGTCAATAATTATACAAATACGACAATTTTGGCTATCTTTACTGGTAGAAAAATATTTAGATGGTTTACATATTAGATGTAATAAATGACAAGTTGGTAGAGGCCGAAATTGTTGTTCCAGAGCAAAATGATATGCCCTTAAAAAAAGATGGGTGGAATTTTAATTGGAGAGAATTAAGCAAAGAAATAAATTCCAGCATGTACATCTTAAAAAGAACTGGATTGCCCCCAAGTGTTGAAGGAGCTTTGCAACTGAAAGTTGAAGGTGAAATGCTTATTATGAATGTTTTAGAGATAGCGCCACATAATATCGGACGGAAAAATAAGAAATATGATTATGTCGCTGGTTGTTTGATCGCTTTTGCATGCAAAGAAAGTTTCAAGTTAAATGGGAATTACAAAGGATTTTTAACATTTATGTCAAAAACAAGTTTAATGCAATGGTATTCTCAAAAATATGGAGCAAATGTAGGACTTGGTCAAAGAATGTATATTGACAGTGAAAACGGGTTGAGACTAATCGATGAATACCTTGAAAGAAAATAAAATAGCCATGGAAAGAAAAAAAAATACAGAGCCATCCAACGGAATGTTGACAAATCAGATGGACATTGGGACAGATGAATTCAAAGACTTTCAGGCTATAATGCTGAATAGAGTTAAAAGTCAAACGGAAGCACAAAGAAGGGAAATTGAGTTGTTAGCCATCAAATTTAAAATGCAGGATTATTTGGAATCGGAAGATACGCAGCTCAGACAACCGGGGGAATTTTTAAAAGAATATTTGAAAACATTAGAAATACCTCAAACTAAATTTGCTCATTATATCGATATAAATCCTTCAAATTTAAGCAAGTTAATTAAGGGCGACCGACCAATTAATTATGAATTAGCCATTGTTTTAGGAAAAATATTCAACAACGACCCAATGCTTTGGATTGAGATTCAGGCAAAGAATGAACTTAAAAAAATCAGAAGGGCTAGAACCAGACAATTTAATCATTACTCATTGAAAGATTTGATGACATGAATAAAATTTCAATAAAATGACTAAGATAAAAACGAATCGGGAAACGTTGATAAGATGGAAGATCTATATCGATCGTGCTAAAATGTACGTTGGCTATGTACAGTTTTTAATGATTGCCTTTGTGTTACTTGAAGCTTATAAAGAAAGCAATTTAGGACAACTAATATTTAGTAACATGCTGATATCTGTCCCAATTATTTTTATAATATTCGTACTACTCTCCCTGATTGTAGGAAGAATAGATACGCTACTGGGGTTGAGAGAAGAGGAACTTAGAAACTCCTCCTCATCGAATCCTGTAATGCGGGAGATTTTGAAGAATATGGAAGAAATTAAAACAGAATTAAATGAAATAAAATCGAAATCTAATAACCCCTAAACCCGTTAAAATACCGGGCTCAGGTTTTCCCATTTTACATTCCAGCTACCATCTTTAGGAAATCCGGGGGTTTCGGTTTCACAACCCTCCCAGCCGGCACACATCATGGCTACAGTTTGTAATAATCCGCCATTGCCCGGCAAATAAAGGCGCAGACGTTCGTCCTGGAAGTTGTGCCCGTTTTTTAAATAGGTGTTCTTCTGAACATCTTTCAGTAAGAATTCAAGAGCCAGTTCGGGCTCGCCAAGTCGTACTGCCGACATGGCCGACATTGGATAATCCCAGCCCCAGGTTGCTGACCAGTTCCATTTTTCAGCAATCACATGCATGGTGTTGCGCATGACTTCAGGATCGATTTTATCCCATTCGGGGAGTATCCCATAAGCACCTAGTACCATAGGATGGTCGCGCATCAGTTCTTCGTTGGTATACGAATCTTCAGCCCCCTCTATACCCAGGTAAACATTGTTGGCCATATCAGGAGCTGCAAGGTTTTGTCTCACTTGTTCCCATTTCTCTTCTTTATCCATTTTGAGCCGTTCGCGCCATTCCTGTGCTTTCGACAAGCCCCAGTACCAATATGCCAACTCAAACGGAGGGTTTGTTGTGGTTTCAACATCCCAGTGTTCTTGTGCCGGGATAAGCGGAGGGGCAAGGTTGTATCGATTGTTTTTTTCATCCCAAACAGGAAAGTCGGCCATGAAATCGGCGGTGGCAAATACCAGTTTCTTGTAACGTTCGAGTGTTTCGTTTGTTGGGTTTTGCCTGTACATTTGTTCGGCAAACCAAATAATATGTGGTTGTTGCCATATGAGGTATGAACCTACCGACGAAGGGCTGTTTTGCCCGTCGGAGCCAACCATTTTCGGCCAGCGCACGCCTTCATAACCTTGTTCCTGAGCTGTTTGCAAAGCCACATCGTAAATATCGTTATAATACTCAAGTTGTTCTTCCATAAGCTCCGGCCGTTGCCACTGGGCAAAATGTGCTATGTGCCACCAGTGCATTTCAAGGTGGTACTTGCCATACCAGCTGTTATAAACCAGCCCGGTTTCGGCAGGTGGCAGGTTGCCTGAGCTTTGTATTTTAGTGAGGTATTGCGATAATACAACACGTCGTTCAAGCTCTTTTGACCGTTTATCGGTGCATTCTGAAAAGTCAACTGCGCCACCGCTTTTCCAGAATAACTCCCATGTCGCGATATTGTTATTTTCAACAGAGGCGAATTCTTCCAGTTCTTCTGCATTGGCCTTGGGAGCAAACAAACAACTGAATTTAATGCTTTCAGTTTCACGGGTTGGTGTTAGGTGAAAAACATGTGTTTCTTCTTCCTGAAAAACGGCATTGCCTTTCCAGTTAATAGCAACTTCATAGTGGTCGTTATCAAGTGTGCGCGATATTAAAGCGTTGTTTGGCTCGCTCAGTTCCAGTATTGACTGGTGTGTTTCGGGAGCATCAAAATCGTAACCAGCGTGCATTTTGTGGTGATAAACTGCTGCCGGGAAATGCCAGCGAACGGCAAGTTGCCCTTTGGCTATAAGTGGCGATTCAATTTTGGCCGAAACCATGTCCTTTTTCTGGTGCATAAATACTTCAACATGTACCGGTTGCGATTCGAACTCAAAATCGCTGGTGATGCGCCCGGTCCACATGTTAAGGTTGTGACGTGCATTTTTAATATCGTCGATACTTGCTTTTTCTCCATTGTTTTTGGTCAGTTCAAGCCCTATCATGCCCAGGTGCAAACGGTGTGGATTTGCCCGGAGAAAAGTACTGGCCTTTGCAGCCCTTTCAGGTTGATTGGGCTGGTCGCGGTATGGAACTTCGCGTTCTTCCACCTCAAAATATCTGAACGTTTCATCCCATGTATAATTTTCGGTGTTGGGTGTTGTGTGCCATCCCCAGTTCGATTGTGTTGCCAGTGGAATGCCTTGCTTGTACTCGCGATGAAAAGTTTGCAGGCCTGTAAGGTCGGTTGTAAATGCAAAGTTGCCATTTCCCACTGACAGCGAAGCAAGCGAGTCGAAAGCTTCGATGGTTATATTGTGACGTTTTACCAGCGATTCGCGGTCGATTTTTTCACTTTTTTTAGAATTGGAGCAAGATACAAAAACACCAAGTATCAGAAGTGCAAAGAAAAATTTATACATGGTTCTAAATTTTATGTGCTGTCTTTAGTCATCAACTGTAACTGCCCCGCGGCCAAAGCTGCGATATGGGTCGGGCTCGATATCTACAACAGGTTCAACCAGTTTGTGCTGATGAGGTATAAAGCTAATATATTTAATTTTTATCCCGCGTGCCAACCATTGTTTCTCATAATAAGTTTTAATGTTGAGTTCGGGCTTTAAATTTTCCTCTTCGTAAATATCTTCCATTTTGTCAACAATGGTAAAACCATTGGCTTTAATTACTTCATAGGTATATTGAAATTGGAAGTTACTGTCGGTTTTAAGATGAACAATGCCACCGGGTTTCAAAAATCGGCGATAAAGCTCAATGAAACGGGTAGAGGTGAGTCGTTTGCGGGTCTTCTTCATTTGCGGATCGGGGAATGTGAGCCATATTTCAGACACTTCGCCAGGAGCAAAAAACTGTCCGATCATCTCAATGTGGGTCCGTAAAAAGCCAACATTATACAGGTCGTTATCGATGGCATATTTAGCACCTTTCCACATTCGGGCACCTTTAATATCAACACCAAGGTAATTCCTTGGTGTTGATATACTGGCCAACCCGGTTGTATACTCACCTTTGCCGCATCCCAATTCTAAAACAATAGGCTTGTGTTCTATAAAAAAATCATCATTCCACCTGCCTTTTAAAACATGATCGGCTTCTTTTATTTTATGAAAAGGCACTTGCAGTACATTGCTGAACTGCTCCATGTCGGCAAATTTCTTTAATTTATTCTTTCCCACTACTACTCTTCATTTTTTTCAACACTTAAACCAAAATCTGAAATGCCTTTCAGTTTTTGATTGCGCATTCCATGTTTAACAAAAAATGTATAATTGCCATTTAAAGGGAAATATACATTATCGAGATATATTAATCTTGTATCATAAACACCACTTGTTCCTTCTCCCAGCCATTTGCCGTTTGGTTTTGCCAGCTGATATTCAAGTGTGTCATGAATAACTGTAGAATCGGGTGCCATAATTTCAACAAAAAGCCACAAATTGCGGTAGGGATAAGATTCAAGGTTGCGGTTATTAAAAAGAATTCTATACGTTTCGGTTGTATCCTCAATAGCAAAACTGAACACAGCAGCCGAGTCGGCATGCCAACCTCCGGGTTTAACCGGTTGGTATTCGTGGTAAATACTCTTTTGTTTACACGAAACAAACAGCATGAGCAATAAAAAGCCCAACACGATGCCTGCAACAAGTTTATGTTTTGAATAAAAGTGCATTGTTACGATTCTTTAGGCTTGCTATTATTATTGTTGTTACGGTTTCCGGGTATGCGTTTTTTGCCGCTTTTTTTCTTGAAAATTTTTCGTCTGTTGCTGTTGTCGGTTTTTTCCTTATCGCTATTTGCCGGATTGTTTTGGACATCTCTTTTGTTGTCGTCAGTTTTTGGACGGCGTTTTATGCGGCGTTTTTTACGTCTGTTTTCTTCTTTTGGTTTATCAAAGCGCGTAAGGCTGTCCTGTCCTACCACATTTTCGTAATTCGGGATAGCTTTTTCAGCAGCTACCTCAATACTGTCAATTTCAATCAGGCGTTCAGGTTTTTCATTCTTTTGATTCATCCGCATTATTTTTTTCACCCGTGCAACCGGCACGGCAATCTGGCCTGTAGGTGCCTTGCTGTCGTGCGTGTAATAATAAATGCGTTTAAAGATATCTGATTTCAAAAAGATATAAAATCCTTCTTCGGTTTCCAGTTTTTCTTTTGGTGGAAAGTCGCGTTGTTCATCTATGTAAGAATCAACTTCATAGTTGATACAACACTTAAGCTTGCTGCACTGCCCGGCGAGTTTCTGCGGGTTCATTGAAATTTCCTGATGTCGTGCGGCAATAGTGGTTACCGAGCTAAAGTTCGACATCCATGAGCTGCAGCACAGTTCGCGTCCACACGGTCCAATGCCACCAATACGTCCGGCTTCCTGCCGTGCACCTATTTGCTTCATTTCAACCCTGATGTGGAAACTTTCGGCCAGTACTTTGATCAATTCCCTGAAATCGACACGTTCGTCAGCTATATAGTAGAAAATAGCCTTGGTGCCATCGCCCTGGTATTCAACATCGCCTATTTTCATATTCAGGCGCAAATCGGAAGCCAGTTGGCGTGATTTTATCATGGTTTCGTGTTCACGCGTCATAGCGAATTCCCACTTTTCAATGTCAACGGGTTTTGCTTTGCGATAAACCTTTCGCAATTCACCGTTAATCAGGGTCACTTTATGCCGCTTCATTTGGCGCAACACAAGATCACCGGTAACCGAAACCATTCCGATATCGTGCCCTGGATTACCTTCAACTGCCACTAAATCGCCTACCTCAAGAGGAAGTTTGTTTACATTGCGATAGTAGTCTTTGCGTGTGTTCTTAAAACGAATTTCAATAATTTCGTCTTGATTTTGTGTATTTTGAATGTCTTTCAGCCAGTCGTTTACATCAAGTTTAGCGCACGATCCGGCTCTTTTACTTGATGCACATCCTCTGAAAATTGGATTTCCTGTTGTCATATGCTGTTTATTTCGGGCCTTCCAACGGGTGGAAGGAATATATTGATTTATTATTTGGTGCTAAAAATAGCGATTTTTTAAACCTTTAGAAAGGTTTAGCTCATGCATTTAATGTGAATTGTTAAAAGGGGTAGCCTCTTTTGATATCAGGCCCTGATCATCTTAACTACTTTCAATGAAAAATCGAGGAATATGAGCCGTGGGTTGCCGTTTTGTGCAATGTCGCGATACGCTTTCTCCAGTTCTTCTGAAAAAGGAATAATATTTCGCTCGTTAATAAACGGACTAAAATGTTCCGAAAAGCCTTTTTCCTTTTCATTGAGAAAAACAAGGTCGGGGCGTTTAAAATTCATGATAAAGTTTTCGCGTACCATGCGCATACAGTAGCTAAGGAAACTTTTCTGGCGTTCACGCCCGATTCCGGCTATGTTATCAGTCCATGAAAACATGCCATCCCAGTCGCGTTTGTATGTGATACGCATTATCGATGCAAATTGTTCGAAGTAGAAAGCTTTTTCTTCGTCGGGCTGCAATAAG
The DNA here is from genome assembly GCA_027858145.1 of Prolixibacteraceae bacterium. GTDB lineage: Bacteria > Bacteroidota > Bacteroidia > Bacteroidales > Prolixibacteraceae > Roseimarinus. The sequence continues at coordinate 7,844 of JAQIDF010000535.1, forward strand.
TCGAGTGCAGTGATGAAGTTGCCTTTGGCCAGGTGAACAATCCCATCTATATTTTTACCTTCCGACTGAGGTATTTCTGCAACTGCTTCGGTCATTGCTTCGCTATCTATTCCCGTGAATTTTATCAACTGTGTACGGGAGCGGATGGTTGGCAAAATTTGTTCTTCGTTTTCGGTAATGAGCACAAACAATGTTTTTGGTGGCGGTTCTTCAATCATTTTCAGAAGTTTGTTTGCACATTGAACATTCATGCGCTCTGCCATCCAGATGATCATTATTTTATATTCCGACTCGAACGTTTTCAGGTTCAACTTACGGATAATCTCACTGCTTTCGTGTACGTAAATGCTACCCTGCGCATTTTCAACATCAATGGCTTTATACCACATGTTTAAGTTGAAATAGGGGTTTGAAATGACCTTTTCACGCCATTGGGAGATGTAATTATCGCTGACCGGGGATTTAAATTTTGGTGTTTTTACAACCGGGAATACAAAATGTAAATCGGGGTGAATCAGCTTTTTAAATTTCTTACACGAAGGGCATGTTCCACATGAGTCGGTATCGGTGCGATCAGGACAATTAATGAATTGTGCATAAGCAATAGCCATTGCTAGTTTTCCAACGCCCTCGGGCCCTGAGAAAAGTAATGCATGGCTAATACGGTTTTCATTAACACCATCAATCAGCCTTTTTTTAATGGCTTGCTGTCCTATTACACGGTTGAATTGCATGAATGCAAATATGGCAAAAAAAGGTGAGTTTTCGATAAATATTGGGGACTATAAAAAAAGCACCAGTTTTTAATAAAACTGATGCTTTTTTTATAGTTAGTACAAATTCAATATTATTCTTCAATATTATTCTCGCTATCGATACTCGGATCGACTAAAATACGGCCACAATATTCGCAAACAATTACTTTTTTGTGTGAAGCAATATCGAGTTGTCGCTGAGGCGGTATTTTATTAAAACATCCACCACAGGCATCACGTTCAACAGACACAACAGCCAGTCCGTTGCGTGCATTTTTGCGGATTCGGCGAAAAGCATACAGCAATCGTTCTTCAATGTGCTCTTCAATTTTACCTGCTTTCTGATTCAAGCGCTCATTTTCAGCTTTTGTTTCAGCTGTAATGTCATCAAGTTCTTTTTGCTTGTCTTCTAAATCAGATTCACGTTCTTTGAGCTGAACTTTTGCATCATCAATCGCTACGGTCTTGATTTTTAACTCCTCGGAATGTTCTTTGATTCTTTTCTCGGCGAGTTCAATCTCAAGATTTTGAAATTCAATTTCCTTCGATAAAGAATCGTATTCACGATTGTTACGCACATTGTTTTGCTGCTCGGTATATTTTGCAATTAATGCTTTAGACTCTTCAATAGCAGCTTTGCGATTTGAGACAGCTGTCTCAAGATTCTTCACATCATCCTGATAGTTGTTGATACGTGTTTTTAATCCTGCGATTTCATCCTCTAAGTCTTGAACTTCAAGGGGTAATTCGCCACGTAATACTTTCAGTTTATCTTTTTCTGAAGCCACTTTCTGAAGATCGTACAATAGTTTCAACTTCTCTTCAATAGGCATATCTGCTGTTTTAGCGTCCTGATTTTTTCCTGTCATGTTGCTTAAAAATTATTATTCGTTTCAGAACAAATAGTTTATCGGATTCGTATTTACTTCCGATAAACGGACTGCAAATTTAGAAAATTTATTTGTAACTATTTCATAAAAAAGTTCTTTAGTGAATTGTTCACTCTCATAGTGCCCGATATCAGCAATAATAATCTTGTTTTCGGCATCAAAAAACTGATGATATTTAAAATCGGCCGTTACAAAAACATCTACTCCGGCAGCTATGGCATTGTTGAGGAATGAACTTCCAGAGCCGCCCAGTAAGGCAATTCTTGACACCATTGGTTTATGAATGTTGGTGTGACGAATTGCTTTGCACCCGAATGTGTTTTTTAGTTGTGTTAAGAAATGTTTTGCATCTTTTGCATCCGGCAGATTTCCAATAACCCCTAATCCAATTTGTGGATGTTTGTTTTCAATCGGGTAAATATCATAGGCTACCTCTTCGTATGGATGAACATCAAGCAAAGCTGCAATTACTTTTCCTTGTAAGTATGTCGGGAAAACGGTTTCAAACCGAATTTCTTTTTCAAAATGCAATTTCCCTTTTTCGCCCACATAAGGCTTGGTGTTGTCGCCGGCATTGAACGTTCCCTGACCTTCGATGTTGTAGCTGCACGAATTGTAGTTACCTATTGTGCCGGCACCGGCTTCAAAAATGGCCTCGCGCACTTTTGCAATATCATTTTCAGGCACAAACGTTACCAATTTTTTCAACAATCCTTTTTGGGGTGAAAGTGTTTTGATGTTTGTTAGTCCCAGTTTTTCGGCCATTCGCCAGCTCACGCCGTTTTGCACAACATCAATACTGGTATGCGCAGCATAAATTGCTACTTCATTTTTAATGGCTTTCATAATAGCCCGCTCTGCATCCGACTTGCCGTTTAAGCGTTTTAAACCACCAAAAATTAACGGGTGGTGTGCAATAATGATGTCATCTCCATTTTTAACAGCATCATCAATTACCGCTTCGGTCACATCGAGTGTTATTAAGGCCGATTTTACTTCATCAGAAGGGTTTCCGACCAGCAACCCTGAGTTGTCCCAGCCTTCCTGCAGTGCCGGAGGTGCAAATTCTTCAATTATATTTACAATGTCCTTAACCTTCATGTGATAATTCTTCTTTAATTTCGAGCAATAACGATTTAATGTTCATTAAACGTTTTACAACTTCATGTTCCTGAATGGTGTCATCAGGGTTTTCTTTAATTTTTTGTTTAGCCCCCTTTAGTGTCATGCCACGTTCTCTAACCAGATGATATACCAGGCTTACCTCTTCAATATTTTCAAGCGTGTACAGGCGATTTCCTTTTTTGTTTTTATGAGGCTTAATATGGTCAAATTCCTTCGTCCAGAAACGGATCAGCGATGTGTTTTCACCAAACATTTCAGCCACTTCGCTAATGGAATAAAAGTGTTTTTCTATTTTGGGCGGGGTAAAAGGCATGAATAGTTTTTAATCGAAACTAGTATTCACGTGTTCAGACATAGCAACCAGCTCTTCGAACTGTTGTGGGGTAAGATCTTTAAAGTAGTAGTATTTCGGATCGACATTTTTGCCGTCTTTATGTACTTCGTAATGCAAGTGCGGTGCCGTTGATGTTCCGGTTGAACCAACATAGCCAATGACCTGGCCACGCGAAACGGTGTCGCCAACCTTCGCATTAAAGGCGCTCATGTGGCCATATAGGGTTTCATATCCAAATCCATGATCAATTACAACATGCTTTCCGTGTCCGGTTCTGTGTGTCCTGACAGCGGTAATAACACCGGCTCCTGAAGCATAAATATTGGTTCCTCTTGATGCCACAAAATCCATCCCGTAATGAAATTTTCTAACATTATAAATCGGGTGTATCCGGTAGCCCCAACTCGAAGAAATATAAGTAAGGTCTTTATTGTAAATGGGCATGATGGCAGGTATGGCAGCCAATTCTTTTTCTTTATTCATGGCCATATCCAAAACATCTTCATAAGATTTGGCCTGTATGTATGCCTGCCTCGAAATAACATCAAGTTTGCGGGTGGTGTTTAAAGCCAACTCTGAATTTTCAAGAGAAGATAAGTTGGCATAAGCGTCTGTGCCACCGAAACCTGCTTTTCGAACCGACTCCGGAATGGGGTCGCTATTAAAAACAACGCGATAAATATTGTCGTCGCGAACCTGTATCTCATCCAATACATTTTCGAGTTTTTCAAGTTTGTGACTAAGTTGCCGGTATTGCGAAAGAAGCTGGTTGTTTTCTTCGCGAAGGGCTATCATATCGGGTGTTTCGAAGCTGGTGAGAAAAAGTGAGGATATACCGGCTGCTATCATAAAAGCTATGAAAGTAAAGCCCGAAAATCGTTTCAAGCGGGCTGAAAAACTGCGTTCAACCTTTTCGTATTTTAATGATTCCGGATTAAAACGGTATTTTGTGTTCCCCATTACAAAAAAAATCGGTTTTTTAGTTATTCTAAAACTACAATTTCTATTTTTGCAATTCGCAATAAACTAAACAGAAAACAAAACTAATAAATATTTTAAAACATCCTAAATGCACCTGGGATTCTTTACATATTTAAAAGCATAAAAAATTGATTATGACTTCACAAGAGATACGAAAAGCGTTTTTAAGATTTTTTGAAGAAAAAGAGCATCAGATTGTACCATCGGCACCAATGGTTGTGAAAAACGACCCGACACTGATGTTTACTAACGCGGGCATGAACCAGTTCAAAGATATCTTTCTGGGAAACGACCCCGTGAAATACAGCCGTATAGCCGACTCTCAAAAATGCCTTCGTGTTTCGGGTAAACATAACGACCTTGAAGAAGTGGGGCATGATACTTACCACCACACCATGTTCGAAATGCTTGGTAACTGGTCGTTTGGCGACTATTTTAAAAAGGAAGCCATCAACTGGGCATGGGAATTTTTGGTTGAAAAGATGGGTGTTGCCCCCGACCGCTTGTATGCCACTATTTTTGAGGGTGACAAAAACGACGGTGTAGATCGCGATACCGAAGCTTTATCCTACTGGAAACAGTATCTCCCGGAAGATTGTATTATCAACGGCAACAAGAAAGACAACTTCTGGGAAATGGGCGAAACCGGCCCATGCGGACCATGTTCTGAAGTACACGTTGATATCCGCAGCGACGAAGAGCGTGCTAAACAATCGGGGGTTGAACTGGTAAACCAGGATCACCCACAGGTTATTGAAATCTGGAACCTGGTATTTATCCAGTATAACCGCAAAGCCGATAGCAAACTGGTTGAACTGCCGGCCAAACACATCGATACCGGAATGGGGTTTGAGCGTTTGTGTATGGTACTGCAAGGCAAGCAATCGAACTACGATACTGATATATTCCAAACCATTATAAACAAAATCGGAGACCTTTCAGGAAAGAAATACGGTGAGAACGAAAAAGAAGACATCGCCATGCGCGTAGTGTCCGATCATCTTCGCGCCATCGCTTTTGCCATTGCCGACGGGCAACTGCCATCGAACAATAAAGCTGGCTACGTGATCCGCCGCATTTTACGTCGTGCCGTGCGTTATGGGTACACCTTCCTTGGCTTCAGGGAGCCGTTTATTTTTCATCTTGTGCCTGTATTGAAATCGCTCATGGGTGATCAGTTTAAAGAACTGGTATCGCAAGAAGGGCTTATCTCGAAAGTTATAAAAGAAGAAGAAGAATCGTTTTTACGTACGCTAGAAACCGGTCTCAAGTTGCTCGACGGCATTATTGAAAAAGCCCGGAAAGAAAATATAAAGGAAATTGGCGGTATCGATGCGTTTACATTGTACGACACTTTCGGGTTTCCACTTGACCTTACCGAGCTTATTTTAAAGGAAAACGGGCTTACGGTTAACCATAAGGAGTTTTCAGAGGCTATGGAACAGCAAAAGAACCGTTCGCGAAATGCTGCTTCACAGGAAACCGGTGACTGGCTTGTTATAAGGGAAGACGACCGTGAAGAGTTTATTGGCTACGATCACCTTACGGCCGATATTCACGTTACCCGTTACCGTGAAGTAAAAACAAAGAAGAAAACTTTATACCATTTGGCATTCTCGTATACTCCGTTTTATGCTGAATCGGGCGGACAGGTTGGTGACAAAGGATATATTGAAGCCAACGGTGAAAAGATTTCAATTCTCGATACCCAGAAAGAAAACAACCTCATTATTCATATAACCGACAAGCTGCCTTCAGATCCAACGGCTACATTTAAAGCTGTTGTGCCCGGGAAAGTCCGAAGACTTACCGCCAATAACCACTCGGCAACACACCTGTTGGATTATGCACTTCGCAAAGTGCTCGGTACACATGTTGAACAAAAAGGTTCACTGGTCACGCCCGATTACCTGCGTTTTGACTTTTCTCATTTCCAAAAGGTTTCAGAGGAAGAGCTTGTTGCTATTCAGCGTGTTGTAAACGACATGATACGCCAGAACCTGAAAGCCGAAGTGTATGATCAGGTACCCATGAGCGAAGCTCAGGAAATGGGTGCCATTGCTTTGTTTGGGGAGAAATATGGCGACCTGGTACGGGTGATAAAATTTGGTGATTCGGTTGAGCTGTGTGGTGGAACGCACGTTGAAGCTACCGGGCAAATCGGGATGTTCCATGTCACTTCAGAAAGTGCGATATCGGCTGGCGTGCGAAGGATAGAGGCCATTACTTCCGATAAGGTTGAGGAGATGATGGAGGAAAATACTTCGATTCTGAAACAGGTGAAGCAATTGTTGAATAATCCTAAAAACCTTACCGGTACAGTGCAGGATGTGCTCGATAACAACCGCGATTTGCAAAAACAACTGGAATCGTTTGCTAAAAAAGAAGCTCAAAATATTAAAAATGACCTGAAAAACAACGTCGAAGTGATCAATGGCATCAACGTACTGACGGCTATTGTTCCGCTTAACGATGCACAATTGATCAAAGATTTGGCTTTTCAATTAAAAGGCGAGATTGACAACCTGTTCCTTGTTTTGGGCGCTGAAGTGAAAGGCAAGGCCAACCTCTCGATAATGATTTCGGATAACCTGGTGAAAGAAAAAGGCCTGAATGCCGGAACAATTATCCGCGATGCAGCCAAAGCGATCCAGGGCGGTGGTGGAGGACAGCCATTTTATGCTACTGCCGGAGGGCGTAATGTCGACGGCTTAAAAGAAGCATTTGAGGTTGCCAAGAAGGCTATATGATTTTAAGTTGGAACAACGCGAAAATTCAGGTTCGGACCAAAGTAATTCTTGATCGTTTGTCCTTCGGTATATCAAAAGGTGAATCGCTTGGGATTATTGGCAGGAATGGATCGGGTAAAACGGTACTGGCCAAAGCTATGGCCGGTAAGTTGCCGTTAAAAAATGGAGAGGAGGCCGGTGTCCGAACTGCTTATCTTTCATTTCAATCGGAATTTCAGCTGAAGCATGGTGGGCGTGCATACCGCCAGCAACGCTGGAACCTTCCCGACCCGGAGTTTGTGCCAACCGTACGGGAAATATTCGAAGAAGAAGAAAATCAACAAGCCTTGCAAGATATCATTGAGCGCTTCAATTTTCATCATCATCTCGACCGGTTTGTCATCAGTTTGTCGAATGGCGAGCAACGTAAATTTGAACTTATTAAAGCATTGTCGTATAAACCCGAACTTTTGGTTATTGATAATGCTTTTAATGGCCTTGACGCAACTTCGCGCACCTTGTTGCATTCCATGCTCAATCAGATGATCGAACATGGGCAACAGGTCATTTTAACAGGGTTGATACCCGATGATTTTCCCATAACACTCAATAAATTTTTGTTGGTTGAAAACCTTACAGTTGTTGAATATACACGTGTTAATCTGCCTGATTTATACGAAGAGCCTGACACCAGGGAGGTGGAAATTCCCCGCTGGCAGGATTCGGCATACAATCAAATTTTTTCGTTGAAAAATGTAAGCCTCCGCTACGATGGTAACGATATACTGAAAAATATTAACTGGGAAGTAAAAGCTGGCGAAAAGTGGGTGCTGTCGGGAGCCAACGGCTCTGGAAAAACGAGTTTGCTGAACATGATTTTTGCCGATAATCCGCGAGCTTACCGTTGTGATATTGAGCTTTTCGGGAAAAAGAAGGGTAGTGGGGAGTCTATTTGGGAAATCAAAGACAGTATTGGCTTTATCTCGCCCGAGATGCACCAATACCTGCCGGCACGGCAATCTGTCAGGGATGTGGTTTGCTCTGGTATTTACGGATCAGAAGGGTTGTACAATAAACCTACATCGTACCAGCGCATTTTGGCCCGGAAATGGCTTGCATTAATTGGGTTGGGTGATCATACTGAAGAATCATTCGGTGCGATGGCTGCTTCACATCAGCGTATGGTACTAACAGTGCGTGCGCTCGTCAAATACCCGCCCCTGTTGATATTTGATGAGCCTTTTCAAGGGCTCGACCCTGTTAGCATAGGTATAATGAAAAACCTGCTGAATAGTATTGGCCTTCAAACCAACTGCGCCATGATATTTGTATCGCACTATAATGATCAGGTTCCCGAAGTTTTTGATAAAGAATTACATCTGGAAAACGGGGAGGTTGCTTATTGCTCTGAAGAAGGCTGCAACAGTGATGAGCGTTGAATTTTTCTTAATGCTTTTTTCATCCCTTTCTCAATGGTGCGATAATCTTTAATTTCCTTCTCAACATAAATAAACATAAGGGCCAACGATTGATTTTGTTCCCCCAGCAAGCTTGTTAGTTCATTTTTGTTTAAGCGGTAGGCCTCGCGCATTCTTCTCCTTATTTGGTTGCGGTGTACAGCTCGTTTGAAATTTCGTTTGGGTACCGTAAACAGCACTTTTGCAGATGTTTTTTCGTCGTAATCAACAGGTAAAACAATAATTCTGAAAGGATAGGCAAAGAGTGGCTCACCACCGGTAAAAATTTTATCGATGAGTGTTTTGCTACTTAAGCGTTCTTCCTTTGAAAATTTAAAGCGTTGTTGCATGTGCTGTTTTTGTGCAAATATATAAATGCTAAGTTGAAGTATGGTTTTGGGGATGGCAAAATTAAAGTTCTTGCCCGTTTATTACAATATTTTCCTTCA
>JAQIDF010000072.1 GCA_027858145.1 Prolixibacteraceae bacterium
TGCCGGATGTTTTTGATATTTAAAATTTTTGAAAAAAATGTTCAAAATGAAAACTTTTCCTTATGTAGACAATCTAAAATGGTTACTTTTGTAAATTAAACAGATATTAAAAGAAAATAGAATACGATGGATTTACTTGAACAAATTAAATCGAATGCTTCTAAATTAAATAAACGCATTGTACTGCCTGAGGGTGTTGAGCCTCGCACATTGCAAGCTGCAAGTATTATATTGAAAAATAAAATTGCACGTGTAATTTTATTGGGTACTAAAGATGAAATTGATGCCAAAGTAAAAGAATTGGGTGTTGATGTAAGTGCTGCCGAGGTTGTTGACCCAAAAACCGATAGCAGGCGAGATAAATATGCCGGCATGATGGTTGAAATTCGCAAGAAAAAAGGGTTGACAAAAGAAGAGGCTTTAACACTATTGAACGACCCGCTTTACTTTGGTCCAATGATGATTAAGGCCGGTGACGCTGATGGTGAGCTTGCCGGAGCAATAAACGCAACAGGCGATGTTTTACGTCCTGCATTTCAGTATGTGAAAACTTTACCGGGCGTTAGTGTGGTTTCGGGAGCTTTTTTGATGTTTGTTGATAAAAAGTTTGGACACGATGGTGTACTGGTTTTTGCCGATTGTGCAGTAATGCCCGACCCCGATGCACCACAGTTAGCTGAAATTGCTATTACATCGGCAGCTACTGCTAAAAGTATTGTCGGACTGGAGCCTCGCGTGGCTATGTTGAGCTTTTCTACTAAGGGAAGTGCAAAGCATCCATTTGTTGATAAAGTTGTAGAAGCAACTAAAATTGCAAAAGAAAAAGCACCTGATTTAATGATAGATGGCGAACTTCAACTCGATGCAGCTATCATAAAAGAAGTAGGTGAAATGAAAGCACCCGGAAGTCATGTTGCCGGAAAAGCTAATGTGCTTGTATTTCCGGGGCTTGAAGCCGGAAATATTGGTTATAAACTAGTGCAACGTCTGGCCGGTGCCGAAGCTATTGGTCCTGTATTGCAAGGCATGGCAGCTCCTATAAACGACCTCTCGCGTGGTTGTTCTGTAACCGATATCGTTAATATGGTAGCAGTAACGGCAAATCAGGCACAATAAAGTTAAAATAATACTATAATAAAAATGGCAGAACCAATTATAGAATCCATTGAGGAATATGGATTAAGCAAAAAGAAAAAAAGTTCATCAAAATTATTTTCAAAAGTAGGAGTTGTTGGCTGTGGATGTGATGGTCAGTATATCGCCCGCGTTTGCAGCTCTTACGGACTGGAAGTTATTTTTAAAGAAACCTCGCAATCTGAAATAGATGAATCGATTCATAAAATTGAATCGATAATGGATAGCCGCATCAAAAACTGGGGGGCTACCGAGTCTGAAAAAAAGGCGGTGATGTCGCGTATATCCTCAACTACCGATTTACGGGATTTCAAAGATTGTGACCTGGTTATTGAAACGATGCCTACAACCGGAAAAGGCAAGAACTATGAAACACGCAAAGGTGTATTTGAAGAGCTGGAGAAAATAGTTGACAAACGGTGTATCTTGGCAACCAATTCTACAACGGTAATTATTTCTGATTTGGTAGAGAATTTATTGCATAAAGACCGTTGCATTAGTATACATTTCATGATCAACTCTTTTGATTCGAGGATAGTTGAGATTACTAAAGGACTTTATACCGGCGACTGGGCATATCAAAAAGTTAAGCAGTTTATTCAAATGACGAACCGAAAAGTTATTCCTGTTGAAGAATCGGTTGGGCTGGTTAGTGTACGAATGTTTTGTGTGTTATTAAACGAAGCGTGTGAGATGCTTTTGGAAGGAGTTGGCAGTCAGAATGATATAGAACAACTGATGATAACCGGATATGGCATGCGTTTAGGCCCATTTACAATTGCCGATGTGATGGGGCTCGATCGTGTTACGCGATGGATGGAAAACCTTTTTAACGAATTTGGCGATACAAGATATAAAACCAACCCGATGATTAAACGCTTGTTGCGTCAGCATAACTATGGTGTGATTTCCGGAAAAGGTTTTTACACTTACAATGAAAATGGAGATAAAATTCAATAGCCTAATCTTGTGGCAGAAGTATTTTTATGCTCAGATTAGCTAATTAGAAAATATTTAAAATGAAGATATTAGTATTAAATTGCGGCAGCTCATCTATTAAGTTCCAGTTTTTCAATATGGAAAGCCACGAGGTGATGGCCAAAGGTTTGGTTGAAAAAATCGGACTTAACGGTTCTCAATTGAAACTGAATAAAGCGAATGGCGAAAAAGTAATATTTGAGGGTGAAATAGTGGATCATAAAATTG
>JAQIDF010000142.1 GCA_027858145.1 Prolixibacteraceae bacterium
TCTCAGGACTTAATCTTACATGCGAGCATTCTTCAATTAAAAATGATAAAATTTTATTTCTGTATTAGGGTGTAAATGAAATTAAAAAGAATCATGCCCACAAGAATGTCATATGATCCATGAATTGCTCCCGATGCCCGGGACGAGTCTGCTTTAGCTGACTGATGCTATAAAAAAGAGGCAATAAAAAACAATTATTTTCAATTGTTTTTTATTGCCTCCTATGTAATCAATTATATTCTATAAAACTTTATAAATGTATCACCTCGTCATATGCAGCTGCAGCAGCCTCCATCACGGCCTCGCTCATGGTGGGGTGCGGGTGGATGGTTTTCATAAGCTCGTGACCGGTAATTTCCAGTTTACGAGCAACCACCATTTCTGAAATCATTTCGGTTACATTGCCGCCAATCATGTGAGCGCCTAACAGTTCGCCATATTTTTTATCGAAAATCAGTTTCACGAAACCATCTTTCTCTCCGGCTGCACTGGCCTTGCCCGATGCAGTGTATGGGAATTTACCCACTTTAATATCATGTCCGGCTTCTTTGGCCTGTGCTTCGGTCATGCCAACCGACGATACTTCAGGTGTTGTGTAAGTGCATCCCGGAATGTTGCCATAATCGATGGGCTCAGGTTTCAACCCGGCAATTTTTTCAACGCAGGCAATACCTTCGGCCGAGGCAACGTGTGCCAATGCCGGTCCGCCAACAATATCGCCAATTGCATATACGCCATCGACCGTTGTTTTATAAAAATCATCAACTTTTACTTTGCCTTTTTCTACGTCAACGCCCGCATCTTCAAGTCCGATATTCTCGATATTGGGAGCTACACCTACAGCCGAAAGTACAACTTCGGCTTCAACGGTTTCCTCGCCTTTTGGTGTTTTAATGGTCACCTTGCAAAGTTTGCCCGATGTGTCAACTTTCTCAACCGAAGATTTAAGCATCACTTTCATTTTTGATTTCTTAAACGAACGGGCAAGTGCTTTGGACACCTCCTCATCTTCGTTTGGAACGACATTCGGGAGGAATTCAACAAGTGTAACCTCGGTGCCGATGGAGTTGTAAAAGTTAGCAAACTCGCTGCCAATAGCTCCCGATCCCACAACAACCATCGATTTAGGTTGTTTCTTCAGTGTCATGGCCTGACGGTAACCAATAATTTTTTCACCGTCCTGTTTCAGGTTAGGCAGTTCTTTTGAGCGGGCACCGGTAGCAAGTATGATGTGTTTAGCGGTAATTGTTTTCTTTTTACCGTCGGAAGCTTCCACTTCAACTTCGCCGGCTTTTTTGAGTTTTCCAAAGCCGTTAACAATTTCAATTTTATTCTTTTTGAAGAGGAACTGAACACCCTTGCTCATTCCATCGGCTACATCGCGACTGCGTTTTACCATTTTTTCGAAGTCGGGTTTTACTTCACCCGAAATACTCACGCCGTAACTTTCGGCATGTTTGGCATATTCAAGGGCCTGTGCACTTTTCAGTAACGATTTGGTAGGGATACAGCCCCAGTTAAGGCATACGCCTCCAATATTTTCTTTCTCAACAACGCCAACTTTCATTCCCAGTTGCGATGCACGAATGGCGGCAACATAACCTCCCGGACCACTGCCTATAACGATTAAATCAAAATCCATATTGAATGTTTTTTGTGTTTGCAAATTTGTACTTACAAAACGAAAAAGAGGCGTTTATGTTTACTCCGCTTCAATAAAATGTGTTGATTTAAACGAGATTAAAAGGAAAAAGCTGATTTTATTTACCGGTCTTTATACATTTCGCTTGTTTTCAGTTTTGGGACACCTTAAATATAAAACTAGTTCTGATTTGTCCGCCTTCAGGCTTATTGGAGCTTTGCCCCAATCCCCACTGACTTTTTTGTTCCCGATACGTTCGTACCTCACTATCGGGATTTGTTCGACTATAATTATTGATTCTCAATAATAAGTCTCACTTAACTTAATACAAAAAACTCAGGAAAAAAAATCAAGTCAAAAATAAGCTCCCCCCGCTCTCGAAAATGCCAAGTCCGGCTAAGCAGGTAGGAAAGATTTTGAACACAGCTTTTTACGACGAACAATTATTGGGTTTTAAAATCGCATATTGTTACAAAACAACATTATGGTTCATTCAAAATCTTTAAACGTAAACGCCCTGCTAAGCCGGACTAAGCATTCCCGATTCACCCCCACGCCTGCCAGCATTTTTGACGGCCTCCCCACGTTTTCGCTTTTGCGAAAGTGGGTGGATTGCTTCAAAAAAGAACAGAACTAAAAAATAGATATTCAAATAGTTAACTAATCCCAATTATTCATGAGTATAATTTATGTCTTCGACAGCGACTAAATTTCGCAACCAATTTTGTTGTCCAAAATTAAAAAACAACACCTGATCTACAGGTAGCGAGGAGGGTATTCCGGGAAAGTGCGGAAAACAGAAAAAGAGGCGTTTATGTTTACTCCGGTTCAATAAATTGTATTGATTTAAACGATATTAAAAGGAAAAAGCTGATTTTATTTACCGATCCTTATACATTTCATTATAGTATTTCTGGTAATCGCCGCTGGTCACGCCTTTTAGCCATTCTTTGTTTTCGAGGTACCAATCGATGGTTTTTTCAAGGCCTTCTTTAAATTGCAGGCTCGGTTTCCATCCCAGTTCATGTTGCAGTTTTGAAGAATCAATGGCATAGCGCAAGTCGTGGCCGGCGCGGTCTTTCACAAAAGTGATAAGCTTTTCAGAGGTTCCGGTTTCACGTTTGAGTTTGCGATCCATTATCGAGCACATAAGCTTGATAAGGTCGATGTTGGTCCATTCGTTATGGCCGCCAATGTTGTATGTTTCGCCGGCTTTGCCTTCGTGAAAAATAGCATCGATGGCGCGTGCATGATCTTCAACCCACAGCCAGTCGCGTATGTTTTCGCCTTTGCCATATACGGGCAGGGGCTTGTTGTGTTTGATGTTGTTAATGAAAAGCGGGATCAGCTTCTCGGGAAACTGAAATGCCCCGTAGTTGTTTGAGCAATTTGAAATGAGTGCAGGCAGGCCAAATGTGTCGTGATAAGCACGCACAAAGTGGTCGGAGCTGGCTTTTGATGCCGAGTACGGACTGTGTGGGTCGTAGGCTGTTGTTTCGGTAAAAATGCCTTCCTTGCCCAGCGAGCCGTACACTTCGTCGGTTGAAATGTGGTAAAACAACTTGCCTTCGGTGTTGTCAGTCCAGATATGGCGGGCTGCATTCAGCAGGTTAACAGTCCCGATTACATTGGTGAAAACAAATTCGGTGGGGTTTGATATCGAGCGGTCAACATGGCTTTCGGCCGCCAGGTGGATAACACCGTCGAACTGGTATTCTTCGAATAGCTTTGTTATAAAGTTGCTGTCAACGATATCGCCTTTTACAAACTGGTAGTTGGGCTTATCTTCTATGTCTTTCAGGTTGGCCAGGTTACCAGCATATGTAAGTTTGTCGAGGTTGATGATTTGGTAATCGGGATATTTATTCACCATTAAACGCACCACGTGCGAACCGATAAATCCGGCACCGCCTGTAATCAGAATCGTTTTCATATATATTTGCTTTCATTGAGAGATTTTAGAAAATCTGTTTTTTCTTCTTCAACCATGAGCCCTGAATCTAACCCTTCTTTTATTGAGTAAAAAAGGCCAAGGTCTTCAGCTTCTTCTGAAGAGATGCGTTTTGCTGTGAAGTCTAATTTGTCAGCAAGCTCCATTAGCAGTTTTGCATTAGCTTTTGAGTTACCTTTTAGTATTATAGTATCCATTGTTGAAGTTTTATTTATAAATCTCATAACAAATATACAAAAATAGAAGGGTTAATAAACAGAATACTGTTGCGAATGCAATTGTAACTACTATCCCCGCTATTGCCAGCTGCCATTGCCACTGCTATTGCTACTGCCACTGCCATTGCTACTGCCAACTGCTACTACTATTGCCAACATACTGCCAACTGCTACTACTACTCCAACAGCCCCAACTTCTTCCTACTTCATCCCCCTTACATTTTTCTCCCAGTTCCAGGCCGAAAGGAGGGTTTCCTCTAAGCCTTTCTCTGCTTTCCAGCCCAATTCTTCGTTGGCGTAGGTGGTATCGGCCCATATTTTTACAATATCGCCGGCACGTCGTTCTACAATTTTATAATTTAATTTTACGCCGGTTACTTTTTCAAAGCCTTTTATAATTTCGAGTACCGAATAACCGTTACCGGTTCCAAGGTTAAAGACTTCAAAATTTTCTTTATTCTTTTGCTTTAACAGGCGCTCAATAGAAACTACATGTGCTTTGGCCAGGTCAACTACGTTAATGTAATCGCGAATGGCCGAACCATCGGGTGTATCGTAATCGTCGCCAAATACTTTGAGTTCGTCGCGCAAACCGGCAGCTGTTTGGGTGATAAAGGGAACCAGGTTCTGCGGAACACCCAGTGGCAACTCACCAATTAATGCCGTAGGGTGGGCTCCGATTGGGTTGAAATAACGCAGTGCAATACCTTTTAACCTTGGGTTTGCCACGGTGCTGTCTCTCAAAATATCTTCGTTTACACGCTTGGTATTGGCGTAAGGCGATTCGGCATCTTTGCGGGGTGTGGTTTCTGTAACCGGCAGCTTGTCGGGCTGACCGTATACGGTACACGATGAAGAAAACACGATATTATTGACATCATATTTTAAATGGCAGTCTAACAGGTTCATGAGCGAAACCAGATTGTTGCGATAATACAGCAACGGCTTCTCAACCGATTCGCCAACCGCTTTGCTGGCTGCAAAATGAATGGTGGCTGCGATATCGGAATTATCTGCAAAGAATTTTTCTACACGTTCAAAATCAGTAAGGTCGAATTTTTCAAATGCCGGCCTTACACCGGTTATTTTTTCAATATTGTCAATTACATCGGCCGAAGAGTTTGATAAATCGTCGATGATTACAGTTTTATAACCTGCATTAATTAACTCAACAACGGTGTGAGAACCTATGTAGCCGGTTCCGCCTGTAACCAATATTTTTTGTGCCATAGTGTTTAGATTGTCAATGTGAACTGCAAAAGTATAGAAAAATATGGAAAGGATGTTTCTATTTAACACCAATTACTTTTACGCTAAAGTTATCAATGTAAAGTGTTGTGTTGTCACTGTTCCATATATAAACCTTAATTACAGAATTTTCCTTTAGGTCTGAAACACTAATTTTTTCTTCGTACTTCACCGGCCACCATTTAGAATAGGCCTTTATGTATTTATTTATACCTATGCTTTCCCAAATGTAGCTTCCTTTTTCGTTATCAATTGAAATTATCAGGCTTGCATTTGATGTGTCGAACAGGTTGCACATTACATCGGCTTGTATGATTAAGTGGCGGAATACCTCCTGATTTACAGAGTCGACCGGATATACGAAGGTTGACGAATATTGACCTGTGTGTAATGCATATTCTCCTTCATATTTATATTCTCCTGAAATATTTTCATCTTGTTTTGTCCAGTATGCTTCATCTTTTTCAAAGCCATTCGTTGATTTCAATAATGTTGTTCCAGTTAATTCAGGCGAAGAAAAATCATGCATTTGCCAGATTTCTATATTTAAATGACTGTTACTGTAAACTAACTGGTTGTTTGATGAAACAGTTCGTGCGTACAATGGTAAATCCTTTTCGCTGGTGTTTGACAGGTATCTGGTGTACCAGTTTTTTAGCAGGAATATTTTAGAACAACGAGTTGAATCATTTTGGTATTCATCGTATGTGAATACCTCAATATTATTCTTCTTTCCGAAGCCTGTATAGTATTCGGTTATGTTTTTTTGAACATGGTTGGTAACAATGATGCAGTCTTCATTATTATTGAGAAGTTTTTCTTTTATAATTGACCGTTGTTCTCTGTATTGAATTTTTTGAGCGTAATTTATCATCGCAAATGGGCTTAGAGATAGTATTACAATGAGGACGGCTGAAAATACTTTTTGATTGGTTTTGATTGGTTTTATGAATGTGTATCCTAAGAGGAGGATGGTCAGCGGAAAGTACAGTTTCCAAAAACTATCACCTTGTAAAAAGAACGATGCAATAGCTACAACAGAAGATATTGCAATGATAGAATATTTCAGCTTTTTATCAGTGATAAATTCTTTGATTATCATTGCAGCCGGTATAGCAGACACAGGTATCAAATAAAGGTAATGCCTGGGGTCGATGCACATTGGAGCGTAAGATGACAAAGAGATTGACATAAAATTTGCCGATAGCAGCAATATTATAGAAGCAGTAGCCCAAAAAGCAAAAGGTGTTTCAACTTTAAATATATTCCAGGCTTTGCGCTTTAGCATATAAGCTATTATAAAAATATAGCTTGTTGCCATGCCCTGGCGGGTCAGCATTTCAAAAAAATCGTAAAATACGCGCCTGAGCAAGAAAATTATTGGTTGCTCGTTGTAACTGCAACGGTTCAGATAGCTGTTTTGTGCTATCGATTCAAATCGTTTTAAAAAACTTCCGGTAAGCCATTCAATAGTAATAAAATATATAGTGAGTAAAGCTAAACCGCTAACAATAGTATAAATCCAAAATTTAATATCCCGCTTAAAAATGAGGTCAGTTATAAACAGGTAGGCTAATAGTGGTAATATTAGTATGATAGTGCCTTTTGAGATAAATCCGAAGAAGACAGATAAGCTGAGCAATATGGCAAAAAGAATTGGCCGCTGTTTTTTACTTCTGAATTTGTGACAGTATAGCGTTAAAAGGATGGCCATTACCGATAATACAATGTACATGTCAGTCATTAATTTATCGGAATAAAAGATAAACCAGTTAGATAACGTAGTGAGAGCCATCCCGATTATTATTGTTGGAAGGTTCTGGTTTTTTAATGCCTTAAAAACCAGTAATAATGTGAGTATTGTAATAATCATGGTTGGCAGGGACGAAGCAAAATCAGATATGCCGAAAAGTTTATATGACAAGGCCGTTAAAATGATAATGGGAAACCTGAAAGTAAAATGGTTGTTAAAATCAATGATTCTATTATTCAGGTCAGAAGCCAGCTTGGCATAGTTCATATCATCAAACCCGTAATGACCGATGTATCCAAGTACATGATAAAGCAAAATAATGACAATGTAAAAAAGTAAAACAAGGGTTTTTTTATTGTTTTTCATGCGTCATCAAAATGAATTAAACGTTAGAGAAATAGGGGTGATATTTTTGAAAATCACGCTGAGCTTCTGTTATTTAACCTTGCCCGGGTTCTTTTTCACAAAATCATTCCAGCTTGAATACGATTTTTTCTGAGTTGGCATTCCTTGTTGCAGGTAATGACAAAAAGCCACAGCCACGGCATCGGTGGCGTCCATCTCTTTGGGTAGCTCGTTTATGCCATATATTTTTTGTAAAAAGTAGGCCACCTGTTCTTTCGATGCACGTCCCATGCCGGTAATGGCTTGTTTTACCCGCAGCGGAGCATATTCAAAAATGGGTAAGTCGCGGTACAAAGCTGCTGCCATGGCCACGCCCTGTGCCCTGCCAAGTTTCAACATCGATTGTACATTTTTGCCGTAAAACGGTGCTTCCAGTGCCACCTGGTCGGGTTTGTACTCGTCGATCACACTCAGTACGCGGTTAAAAATAAACTTCAGTTTGTCGTAGTGTTTTTCGTATTTGCCGGGTGATATCACGCCCATTGTAATGATATCAGTTTTTTTGTTGTGAACCCTAATAAGACCGTATCCCATAACATTTGATCCGGGGTCAATTCCCAATATGGTGTATGGCTTCTCCATTTACCTGTTTTTTGTTTTTCTTCTCTTGTCGGTTTGTTGAAATAATATTCCCGAAACTATAAAAATTATTCCGATTATGGTGGTTAAGTATATCTTTTCGCCCAGTATGTAATGGATAAAGAACAGTGACAAAAACGGGGCAATATAAACCAGGTTTGCCACCCGGGCACTGTTTGAAGTTAGCGATAAAGCTTTCATCCACAATATGAAAGAGATGCCGATTTCAAAAATGCCAATGTAAATGGCAGCCATCATGCTTTGTCCCCATGCGAAATGAATTTGCCCGGTAAATAGAATATAAATAAGTAGAAATAAAGTTCCAAAGCTGAACGAAACCAACAAGGTTATCAGCTGGTCGTTTTTATTGCGAATGCTGAAAATCCAGTACAACGACCAGATGATTGAGCTACCCAAAGCCAGTGCTATACCTGTGTTATCCGAATTATGAAGGGTAATCACTTTCCCTTGTGATGCGATAAGAACGACACCTGCAAAACTAATAAGAAGGGCAACAAAGCTTTTCCAACCGATTTTTTGTTTCAGTAAAGGAACCGCCAGCAAAACCAGCACGATTGGCCAAACCATGTTTAGCGGCTGGGCAACTTGTGCGGGTAAAAGAGAATATGCCTCGAAGAGAACAATGTAGTAAAGGAACGGGTTTAAAGCGCCCAATAAAGCGAGGTAAAGAAAATCCTTCAGGTTGAGTTGTTTGAGAAGTGTAAGTTTTTTAGTAAAAACGATAATTCCGGTTAAGATAAAAACCGTCACCATTGAACCTACAAAAATAAGTTGCGCCGGGTAAAGTTCGCGAAGTCCAATTTTAAAGGCAGTAGCTACGGTCGACCAAAACAATACGGTAACTAACGCGTATATTACGGCACGTTGATTTTTGCTGATGGATGATAAACTATTCAACACTGAATTCGGGCATTTCATACGGTGTCATCTCTTGCTCTTCCGGCTCTCCGGTCATGCTGCGGTATCGGCTTCGGGCATCGGCTACAAATATGCTGTTGGGATATTCGAGCAATATTTTTTTGTACAGGGTTTCGGCCTTTTTAGCCTCATTTAGTTTCACTTCGTAAATGAGAGCCAGCTTGTAAATAGCATCGTCGGCCAGGGTTGAATAAGCATATTGGTCGGCTACCTGTTGATACAGCTCCGCGCTTTTTTCGAAGTTGAAATTCTTTTCGCTGATTTCAGCTTTGCGCATTAAAATGCGGTCGTTAAGCGAATGATTGGCAAACTTTTCAACGATAGAATCGAACGTTGCCAGGGCTTTTTCATCGTTGTTACGGTAAATGGCCAGCTCGGCGCGGGCATACATCTGAACCGGCTCGGCAATGGTGTCCATCTCATAGTTTGAGGTAATGAGTAACGACAACTCCATGGCGTTGTTGGCAGTAAATTTCGATGTGCTGGCTTTAAGAACATCAAGCTGTGCTTTGGCCCATTCAATATCGCCAATATAGAATGAAAGCCGGGCTCTTTTGAGCATTACATTATCGGCCAGAGCGTTGCCTTTGTTGGCTTCAATTATGCGGGCATACAAAAGTGTGGCTTCCCAAAGTTTGCCATCGTACACGTTTATGTCGGCCATATCGGTTTGTAATACTGAACGGCTCGTGTTGTTAAGCCGTCCGTTTGAAAGGCCTTTTTCAAGCACCTCATAAGCTTTTTCGGCTTCATCGAGGTAGAAGGCAAGGAAATGTGCATAGGTACTGATGATATCTACTGATTGTTGCGAATAGCCCATTATCTCAAGTACATTTTCGAAACGTTCTGCCAGTTCTTGTCCTTGTGTTCTTTCGCCGGGAGGCGTGTTTATATAACGGAGGTATAGCGTGTGCACAATTTCCAGTTTTACCTCGTTAATAACATCGGGCTGTGGTGTGCGGTTCTTTAAATAATCGAGCCCCTCGAGTGCGACCCCGTATAGCTGGTTTTGAGCGGCACCACGGGCAAAGTTAAGTATGTTACTTCCCTCAGATTTTGTGCGCCGGTCAAGTGCTATGGCATTGCGCAAAGCTTGTTCATAATTTTCTTCTATGGTGAAAAACCAGATGAGCATGCGATTGTAGGCTGTAACATCCGGATTGGCCTGAATGGATTTTATAATTTCGCTTTTTAGTGTTTCGCGTAAGCTGCTGTCAAAATCGTATCGTAACAACGATTTTATACGAGCCTGTACCCTGTTGATTTGATTTTCATCTTTTTGAATAAGGGCAAGATACTCATTCATCATTTTGTCGTAGTTGCGCTGATAACCATATACCGAAGCCAGGTTGTTGTGAAATTCTTCATCGGGCATCAATTCTCGTCCGCGGAGGTATGTTTTTTCGGCAAATTCGAATTCCCGGCGGTTAAAAAACGAGTTTCCTACATTAATGATGGTTCCTCTGTGGGGTTTTAATCCATCAATGACATTGTTATATGTTTCTTCTGATTTTTCAATATTCCCCATTTCTTTGTACACGTAGCCCAGGGTAATTTCAAGATTTACATCGTTTGTTTTACGTATTTGTTTTTTCAGGTCTTTTACAGCCTGGTCAAAATTTTTCAGGTAAACCAAACAGTTAATGTAATAATTGAAATAGTGGTTTACGCTACTGTTTTCATACAGGTCGAGATACAGGTCGCGGGCTTTCTCATATTCTTTGTCGCGGTAATACCTTGAGGCCAGCTGCGACTTGCTGAGTTGTTGCTCATCGTTTTTTTGCTGTGCCTGAACCGGAACGGTGAAAAGAAAAAGGAATATGACGATTAGTATGTTTCTCATTTCTCAGATTTTATGAAGCAAAAATAAGCGAAAAGAATTGGAAAAACGATTTTTGGAGGAACGATTGCAGGGCAACCGCATTTAAAATGTAGCTTAAAAACAAAAATAGAGATAAGCCACGAATGCACGAATATATATATCTGAATTTACCGAACGTATGTTCGAAATTCGATCTATTTTTCCTATGAATTGAGCTGCAAATGGATTTTCACCATTGTAATACACGAATCAATTCATTGTATGAATTGTCAAAATATTAAATTTATTCGTGCATTCGTGGCTTGAAATCTTAAATGCGGTTGCCCTGATGTATTCGTGCATTAAAATTCTGCTTGCTTTTATTTTTAATGTCTATCAACTTGTTAATTATTAATTCATTGGCTATTTACTCGTTTACAATTTGCCAATGACTTAAATACTCATTGACTCATTGACCAATGACAAATGTTTAATGACTATAATTTCGTATGTGTGCCATCGCAATAAGGTTTGTTATTGCTGTGTTTGCACTGACATAGGTAGTACGTTTTTTCTTCGGTTACTTCAAATGGAAGTGGCGTAAATTCAGTGCCTTGATGTGAGCCATCACAAAAAGGTTGGTTTTTACTTTGTCCACATGCACACCAGAAATATTTACCGGGTTTTAAATTTACTGCTGCGGGTTTTTTGTCTGCAATTTTTGGTTCAGCCATAATTTGTGTGTCTTTTTTGTTCTACATTGAGAAAGATAATATTTTATTCCGGTTTATTCAACTCCCGGCTCGAATAAAAACGTTCTAAAATGGAGCCATCGTTCACTTCTTTCGATAACGATTCAATGGTTTTTTGTGGCACATCGTATATGTCGAGAATAATTAATCCATCGAGGCAATTATTGAAATTAGGGTCAACATTAAAGGCCAGTATTTTGGCGTTGAGGCTCAGGTATTTTTTCAGTAAAACCGGTATCCCGTTGTTTACCCGGTCAATGTCGCCTATAATTTTATCGAACTTGTTCAGGTCGTTGCCGGCATTCTCCAGTAACAAGTTGATGTCTTCATTTTCGCTGATAAACCGATAGCCTTTTAAGGGCTTGATGTATTTGGCCAGTTCGTTGTTAAAATAGTTTTCGGTAATAAAACGTATGATGCTGTCTTTCGATACCGGCGAATAATTATTACTGATGCTCACCGGCCCGATCAGGTAACGGTATTCAGGGTTTTTTAGCAAGAAATACAGAATGCCTTTCCAAAGCATAAACAACGGTAGCGGTTTGCGTTGATATTCAGGTATTACAAACGACCTCCCCAGTTCAATCGATTGATCGAGAACAGGTTTCATGGCACTCTTGATACGGAAAAGGCTGCTAATGTAAAAACCATGTATGCCATACAACTGAAGAATATCGTGCCCTGTACCCAGTCGGTAAGCGCCAACAATGCATTTTTCATCATCGTCCCATATAAACATGTGGTTGTAATAGAGGTCGTATTCATCTATGTCGATGGCACGGTTGGTGCCTTCACCCACAGCGCGAAAGGTAATTTCGCGTAACCTGCCAATTTCATTTAAGGTTTTGGGTATTAATTTTGAAGGGGCACAATAAACGGTGTAGTTTTTAATGGTGAATAATTTGTAGTTTGCTTCAATCTTGCCAATTTCATTAACAAGCGTTTCTTTGCTGGTTGGGGCGATTATTTCTTCCTGGTTTTCCTTTTTACCAAATGGACGCTTTTTAAAAAACTTATGGATCTCTATGTCTTCGTATGCTCCAAGAATATATGTTTTTGCCCTTAAAAAACGGCCTAGCTGATAGATGTCGG
Source organism: Prolixibacteraceae bacterium (assembly GCA_027858145.1). Classification (GTDB taxonomy): domain Bacteria; phylum Bacteroidota; class Bacteroidia; order Bacteroidales; family Prolixibacteraceae; genus Roseimarinus. Next base: position 12,381 of record JAQIDF010000142.1, read on the forward strand.
AAAATTCATTAATTTCACTTTTGCGTATCAATGAGCCAATACGGATGCTGATTTCTTTTCGTTTTTTGTGAAAAAGTTCCGACGGTAGTTTAGCCATTTTTAGCCTCGGGTTTATCTTGCCCAGGATATGAAATATACGTGAATTGGTGCCACTGAAATAAATAGGAATTACCGGCACATCAGCCTTTTTAATCAATCGGATAACCGACGATTGCCATTCTTTGTCAACAACATTGTAAAATTGATCATACCCCGAAACTTCTCCGGCCGGAAATATACCTACAGCATAACCGTTTTGCAGGTGTGTGAGTGTTTTATCCGTTCCTGCCATGTTATTTGTTTCCTCTTCAAAGGGATTGGCTGTAAGAAAAAATTGCTGTAAGGGCTCTATCTTTTGTAAAAATGAATTGGCCAGAATTTTAAAATCAGGACGGATTTTTGTGATGATTTTTATAAGCAAAATACCGTCGAGACCGCCGTAAGGGTGGTTTGATACTATAATGAAAGGGCCTTTCTCCGGTATTTTTTTAAGTTGCGATTCGTCAAAATCGTAGTTAATGTCAAGTGTGGTTATGAGTTTGTCGATAAAACCAATGCCTTCTTCTTTTGATAATTCTGTATATAGCTTGTTCACTTTACGCAGGCGCATCAGGTGCATGATAAAACGGGCAAAAGCTTCGCCGCCAAAATAACGCATTCGGGGTTTTACCTGAAAAAAATCAACCGGACTAAATGGTTCCATGTCGTAGTTTTAAAAATATTGTTTTTGATAATTGTGGTGATCAATTTACAGTTTTTTATGCTAAGTAAAAAGGCTGTGGTAGTTTTAGTTTTTGAACATTTCCGTGTAAAATTCGGCTCATGCCTTATGAAATGTAACCAAAAACCCCCTTATTTATAAATTTTATAAGAAAAATAGCATTTTGTCTTTTACCTGGTTTTGATTTTTGATTTTTATTTCTACATTTGTTTCCAACAAAAGAAAAATATGACACAAATTATCAACATAGCTATTCTTTTTCTACTCGTCGTGGAGGTCATTTCGATGAATTGAGGATGGTTTGTTGTATATAAAAAATGATATCATTAGACCATTCTCACATCGAGGATGGTTTTTTTTTATCATAATCCGGCAAGTGAGAGATGTTTTTTAATTGAAACGATTATAAAAAACCTTTAAAGAGGATTAAAAATACAAACAAAATGAGCAAACTAAGAAG
>JAQIDF010000159.1 GCA_027858145.1 Prolixibacteraceae bacterium
AAAATGTTTAACGGCGAGCCTCCGTATGAAAACCTGCCACGCGACATCGTGTGGAGACAGGATGGTGCTGACTTTGAGGTACTGAACTTTGATTACGTGATCGATTCGGTTGACATTGCCCAGCGCGACAGCCTCGAATGGCCAAATGTTACTACTTGGGCTGATAACCTTACAGAAGAATATATCAATGATATTGCAGCTTACTTTGAGCCAAACCGTAAGGAACTTCTGCCTATTCACCAAAGTATTATTGACACAAATCCGAATCTTTCTAACGATTACGGATACTAGAAAACAAATAAAGATTAACCAGAAACTTAAAAATTAATGATTATGAAAACTTTTTACACATTTACATTGCTCATTTTATTATCGGTAGGCATGTTACATGCCCAAAACGAAGTAGTGGTAAATGTTGGAGACGACATTATCACAAAAATTCAGGAAGTAGAAGAGGGCGGTACGCTATTAATTATGCCCGGTGCCCATAAAGCATCGTACGATAACATAGAAGTAACCAAGTCGATGACAATTAAGAACAATGGGGGTGTGAACGACACCCGCGTGCACATCAAACAAATCGATGTTCCCGCTAACGGCATCAGCCTTACCATTGAAGGTATTATCTGGTCAGGTGCTGCGCTCGATTCAATTAGCGGCGAAGTAACAGTTGCCGAAGGTCAAAACCTCGCTGGCGACTACTTCATCAACCTTATTACCGGTGAGACTATGGAATTTGGCGATATTGTTGTAAACGACTGTATTATCCGCCACCTCAACCGCGCGGCTGTTCGGGGCGACCGCGATGCTTATTTTGCAAAGAAAATTGCATTTGACAATTGTATTTTCGAAGATTTCCGTGGTGGCGGCGACTATGGCCCGTTCCGTATGAAATCACGCATTACCTTTGATGAATTCTCGGTAACAAACAGTACGTTTTTCAATGTTAAGAACAAGATTATCGACCTGCAGGACATGGAAGCGTACCCTTGTGAAATCACACTCGACCATTGTACTTTTTATGCCTGGGGTGGTGGCAAAAGTGGCCAGTACTTGTTCGACATAAAGTACAACACCGAGGCTTCTTTTATTGTTACCAATTGTATCTTGGGTAAAACAAATGTATCGGAAGATGTAACCATAAACGGATGGCGTGTTGATGATGGCGAAGGCAACAGCATCAAATATAACGAATTCCAGTTCTCGGTTATGAGTGAAGATTTCATTATTGAAAGCGGAAACTTTGAAGAAACCGACTTTGATCAGGATAACTACAATTTCGTTATGGAGGTTCCTTTTGTCGATCCTGAAAACGGAAACTTTGAAATACCCGATGAGTCAGATCTCAACTACATGAGTGGCGACGGAACCATTGTGGGTGACCCCCGCTGGGCCGACGGCCCTGTTTCGGTAGCCGACCTCAAAGAGGCTTCATTCAAAGTATATCCAAGCATTGCAGACAATGTAATTTATATCGAAAACGGATTAAAAGAAGCTACCAATTACACGATTTATTCAATGACAGGTAAAAAAGTATTGTCGGCTCAAAATATCACCGACAACAAATCTGTAAATATCAGTTCATTGCAACGTGGTGTTTACTTTGTAAAACCTGCAAACAAAGCTGAAGCTTTCCGCTTCATAAAGAAATAAACACGCAACTAAGCCGGCAGGCAGTGAGAGTCTGCCGGCTTTTTATTATTTCTGCTATAAACTCAACTATACAACGATGAATAAACACATAGATACAATAATTGGTAAATCGCTGTTTGTAGTGGCGATGTTTTTATTTTTATGCAGTTGTAGCCAAAAACAGGAGAAATTACCATGGGATTTTATCGGTGAAATATTAGAAAATATTAAAACACCCGACTTTCCGGATAATACATACAATATTCTTGATTTTGGTGCCGTTGCCAATGGCGAAACACCCTCGGGTAAAGCCATTAATGAAGCGATTAACCAATGCAATAAAAACGGCGGAGGTACAGTTATCGTACCGGCGGGTACTTTTTACACCGGCCCCATTCATATGCAATCCAACGTTAACCTGCATCTGAACGAAAGAGCTGTCCTTTCTTTTTCGGTGAACCCGAAAGATTACCTGCCGCTGGTTTATACCCGATGGGAAGGTATTGACTGTTACAACTATTCACCGCTTATTTATTCCAACGGGGTTCAAAATATTGCCATAACCGGCAAAGGAAAACTGCAGGGAAATGCAGCATCTGATAACTGGTGGCCATGGAAAGGAAAAACAGAATACGGATGGAAAGAAGGAATGCCCAGCCAGCTCGACCCGTATGCACGCCCGGCCTTGAAAAAGTACAATGCCGAACGCGTACCAGCCGAAGATCGCCGCATGGGCGAAGGCTACTACCTGAGGCCACAATTCATAAATTTAATCAATTCAAAGAATATTCTTATCGAAGACATTACCATCGAGAATTCACCATTTTGGGTTATCCATCCCGTTTTTTGTGAAAACCTTACGGTAAGGGGTATTCACATTAACAGCCTCGGGCCTAACAACGACGGCTGCAACCCCGAATCAAGCAAAAATGTACTCATCGAAAATTGTTACTTCAACACCGGTGATGATTGTATTGCCCTTAAGTCGGGTCGTAATGCCGATGGTATTGAAGCGGCTACACCATCAGAAAATATTATCGTGCGCGATTGTCACATGGAAAACGGACATGGCGGCGTGGTTATAGGCAGCGAGATATCAGGAGGTGCCCGCAATATTTTTGTTGAAGACTGCCTGATGGACAGTCCTGAACTCGACCGTGCCATCCGTATCAAAACCAATTCGAAGCGCAGTGGCACAATTGAAAAAATGTATGTTCGAAATGTCAAAATCGGCGAAGTGGATGAGGCTGTGTTGCGTATCAACTGCATGTACGGCATCAAAAAGGAAGGTGCTGATACTCTTTACCCCACTGTTCGGGAAATCTATCTCGATAGTATTAAATGTTCTAAATCGGAATACGGATTACTTGTTGAAGGTATCGAAAATCAAAATTGTGTGTACGATATCTACATAAACAATTCCGAATTTAACGGAGTAGAAAAAGGAAACAGCATAAAAGAAGCAAAAGAAATCCATTTCGAAAACCTGTTTATTAACGGAAAAGAAATGACTTATTAAAATACAAAAAGGGAGAAGAAAACATGAATCGCCTGACGCAGATCATCTTAATTATATTTCTTTCACTAAACTCACTGTGGGCTCAAAATGAAGCAGAGCGAATAGAAGCCGAGGAGTTTGAAAACATCGGGGATTTTGAAATTGAAAA
>JAQIDF010000211.1 GCA_027858145.1 Prolixibacteraceae bacterium
CGAAAAGTGAAACCGGTGGCACTCCGGGGTACAAAAATTCAATATCAAGTAAAAACATCGACTCCGAAGCACCAACTATTCTTTCGAAAAATATAAAATCACTGAACGAGATAGAGTTGCTGTTCAGTGAGCCTATCGATACCTCAAACATTTCATCAATCATTATTAACTGTACCCAATTAGAAGTAACCAGCGTACAAATTGAAAAAGCAACAGTCTCGATTGAAGTTTCACCAGCATTTACGAATAAGAACAGATATTCAATTAACATTTCGAACATAAGTGATGAATGTGGTAACATGGCTGACATGTTTCAACTTTCCATCTTAATAAATATACCGGGAACAAATGATTTACTTATTAATGAGCTACTGTTTAACCCTGTGCCTGATGGAGATGATTTTATTGAATTCTATAACAACTCGGATTTACCGGTTGATTTATCATCATTGTACCTTGGAACACGTGATGAGTTGTTACATTTAAAATCAGTTGCACGTATAACAACACAAAAACACCTGTTACAACCCAAATGCTATTGCGTAGCAACAACAAATCCTATTCACGTTTTTGAACAATACAGAATTCCTGAAAAAAATGCAATCATAAAAGCCGATAAACTTCCCCCCATGTACAACAACGAAGGCCGCGTATTATTGCTGAATGATTCACTCGAAGTAGTTGACGAAGTATACTATCAGGAATCGATGCACAGTGATTGGCTGTACGACAATGAAGGTGTTTCACTTGAAAGAATGTCTTTAATGAAACCTTCAATTGTCAGAGAGAACTGGCAATCGGCATCATCGTTAGCCGGCTTTGCCACACCAGGATACAGAAATTCACAACAAATTGAAAATATAAATGAAAAAGATATATCTGTCGAGCTCGAATCGGAAGTCGTTTCTCCCAACGGTGATAACCACAACGATGAACTGGTACTTAAAATATCCGGAAACTCGTCAGGATATCTCATCAATCTCTTTGTTTTTGATGTAAATGGCCTTGAGAAAAAGCGAATTTTGAATAACGATTTAGCAGGCAGCAGCAACAGAATCACATATAGCTTACTCAACAATAACGGCCTACTTCTCCTTACAGGTACTTATATACTATACATTGAAATGATACATACTAAAAAAGAAAAATTCACATATAAAAAAGCTTTTCATGTAACACGATAACATAAAAAAGCCCCACCCGGAAAGAGGTGAGGCTCTCAACATAATCATAAACAAACATTTTATCCTAAAAACGAAATCAAAACACCTGCTGCAACAGCCGAGCCAATCACACCAGAGATGTTACTGGCCATACAGTATTGCAATACATGGTTTTTTGTATCGTACTTAAGGGCTATTTCGTTAGCAACCCTCGATGCCATAGGTACGGCACTCAACCCGGTTGCACCAATAAGCGGGTTAATTTTCTTCTTGGCAAACATATTGTATCCTTTTACAAGGAAAATACCTCCAAATACGGAGATCGCAAAAGCAAAGAAACCACCTACGATGATACCGATTGTTTTTAAATCGAGGAATACATCACTGGTCATTGTTGCTCCTACAGTGAGTCCTAAGAATATCGTTGCCGCGTTCATAATAGGACCGCTGGCAGCATCAGTCAAACGCAAAGTATTGGCTCCAATCTCTTTTACAAGATTACCAAAAAGCAACATACCTAATAGCGGAACAGATGTAGGCACAAAGAAAGCAATTACAATTCCCAGTACAATTGGGAAGGCAATTTTAACCGCTTTCATATTCTTAATCACATTTTTAGAAGGATACAATTTATCCTGCTCTTTCATGTTAATTTTCAACTCTTTTGAACTACAAGTCATTCTAACAACCAAAGGTATGATAACCGGAACCAATGCCATGTACGAATAAGCTGCAATAGCAATAGGCCCTAACAAATGCGGAGCGAGAATAATTGTAGTATAAATAGCTGTAGGTCCATCGGCACCACCAATTATGGCAAGTGATCCGGCTTCGTTTGGAGCAAAACCAACGGCAATTGCAATCAGTAAGATTGTAAAAATACCCAACTGAGCAGCAGCACCGAATAAGCTAAGCTTCAAATTACGAAGCATGGGGCCAAAATCGGTTAAAGCACCAACACCCATAAAAATAATAGGTGGTAGCAGGCCGGTTTTAATCAACGAATAATATAAAAAGTTCATGATACCATATTCGTGAGCAATTTCGAAAAGGTTCATGTACTTGTTATCGCCCAGTTCAATAAAATCTCCCGGGACTATGCCCATGCCGGCTCCCGGAAGGTTGGCAAGTATAACGCCAAACCCGATTGGGACAAGCAGCAAAGGCTCGTATTGTTTTTTGATGCCCAAATAAAGCAATAGAACTCCTACAGCCAGCATAAAAAGTGGTGCCGGATTATCAAGCAGATTGCTAAAGGCAGTCATTTCATATAGTTTCCTTAAAATTTCCATATACGGTTTTTCAATATTATCCTAATAATACCAATACATCATCTTCTTCAACATCTTCGCCGGCATTCTTAACTTCAACAACTTTACCAGCTTTATCCGCTCTAATAGCATTGAAAGTTTTCATTGCCTCGATGTATCCGATCAAATCACCTTCGTTAATCTGATCGCCTACTTTAACAGGCGTTTCAGAAGTATTTTTTGTAAGATAAAATTTACCTTCTAGTGGAGCTGTAATCTCCAGCGCATCAGCAGATGCAGGTGCAACAGGCTTTTCTTCCTGTTTTGGTGCTGAGTCAGTATTTTGCTGGCTACCTTCATCACCATAAGATACCTTTACTTTAAAGTTTTCGCCGTTTACATTAACATTCATAGATGATGGTTGTCCGCTAAATGCTGGTGTTTGGGCACCAGCTGATTTAGATTCTGACCCAGTACCTTTAAGTAAGCCACCGCCTTCAACTTTTTTCTTAGCCAGGTCCTCTTCAAAGGCTTTCTTAGCTTCACCAGACTTATATGCACGATACTGTTCAGGGTGCATTGCCAGTTCGAAAAGTTCTTCGTCGTCCTGTCCAAACTCCCAGTTATTATCTTTCATCTCCTTACGGAACTCGTCGAGTTTATCAGGGTATTCATCTTGTGGATTACCGGTAAAGAATTCACGTCCCTGCTCTTCAGCAAGCTTTTTAATCTCAGGGGCAACTTCACCAAGTAATTTTCCTGATTTACCCAAAATCATGTCCCAAATATTATCAGCAATCATACTCCAGCGTTCTTTGCCTTTTTCCATTTGTGTTACATTAAAAAGGGCAAGGTTTTTAACATACTGTGAGAATGGAGTTACCAACGGTGGATATCCTACCTTTGGCCATACATAAGCAACTTCGTCGAATAGCTTAACCATTAGTTCGTCTTGAGTTATTTCAGGTTTGTTACGCTTCCTGAACCACTTATTAAGACTTTCCTGGTTGTCTTTCAAGTCATTCATCAACGATCCCATCATACCACCTGGCAACCCGGGTGCAATAAGCAATGAGTTCAACTGACGGTTACGTTGTGGAATATAATATCCCAGAAATTCATCAATAAATTCCTGAGTAAGTGCACGGGCATTCATATATGCATTCATATCAACATCCGGCACACTAAATCCTGCATCTTTCAACATTTCTTTTACCATCAGAATATCAGCATGACCAGTTCCCCATGATAATGGCTCCATGCCCACATCAATGATTTCACAACCTGCATTAGCAACTTCAAGAATTGAAGCAGGCGTAAAACCGGGTCCGGTTTGTCCGTGGTACTGAATAAGTGTATTTGGATGCTTTTCTTTGATATATTTTACAATTTTGCCCAGTGAAACCGGACGACCAATACCGGCCATATCTTTTAAACAAATTTCATCAGCGCCCTTTGATATTAATTCATCAGCCAAATCGCAATAATATTCAACCGTATGAACAGGTGAATGTGTAATACTCAGTGTAGCCTGTGAAATCATACCGGCATCTTTGGCATATTTTATCGATGCTGAGATATTGCGCGGGTCATTCAAACCACAAAAACTACGGGCTATATCGGTTCCTTGTGCTTTTTTTACTTTATAAAATAGCTTACGCACATCGGCAGGAACAGGATTCATTCTTAAACCATTAAGTGAACGGTCGAGCATGTGTGTTTGAATTCCGGCTTCGTTAAAAGGTGTTGTCCATTCACGCACGCTTTTATTTGGGTTTTCGCCAAAAAGCAAATTGATTTGCTCAAAGCCACCACCATTGGTTTCTACCCTGTCAAAGCAACCCATTTTAACTATTTCAGGTGCAATACGCACTAACTGATCAACACGCGGAACATATTTACCGGCACTTTGCCACATGTCGCGGTAAACTAACGAAAATCTTATATCTTTTCCCATAATACTATTTTTACAAATGGTCAAAACGTTGTTCAACCATAATATTTTACATTATTCTTTTTCAATTGAGGTTACTCTACCTTTTCCATTTGTAGCCATTTGAACAGCAGCTACTATTGCAGCCATTTTGCCTGATGAAATTCCACCGGAAGACCTACCACGACTTGAAACAACTTTTGGTGCTTCAGGTATAAACCGATTTACAAACTTAATGATGGTATTACCGATAAGAATTACAAGTAATAAAATTGTAAATACGGTTACCATACCAATACCCAGTAGCTGAAGGGCTAATTCAAAATTTTCACTCATAGTTATATGCTTTTTGATTTTCAATCCGGAAAACTAATAAACTGTAACCAGATTGAATCATTTTATTGCAATTTGAAAAAACAGAAGGGATATTGTGTAAAATTCAATAACATTTATATAGAACTGTTTAAAAAAACTTTTCTCCATATTACTAAAATCTGGGGCAATTATAGCATTAATAAGGGTACTATAATTACTAAAAAAACAAAGAAATTAATATTTATTGATTTTTTAACATTAACCCGTTTTATTCACCAATTTGGATAAAGGTGAAATAAAAAAAAGCGGGGGGTGTACTTACCTGAAGTACACCCCCCGCCTAATTCTTATGTCAAAGTTGTGTTATGCCTGTGGAATATTCCCCCCCGAAAAACCACCCATCGGTGGCATTTGAGGCCCCTTACCCTTAGGAAGGTTTATTGTTCCATGCTGGGCTTCAAACTTTTTCACATTGTCCTGCAATGCTAATAAAAGCCTTTTAGCATGCTCTGGCGTTAAAATAATTCTTGATTTAACACCAGCCTTGGGCACACCAGGCATAACTCTCACAAAATCAACAATAAACTCAGATGTTGAATGGGTAATAACTGCCAGGTTTGAATAAATCCCCTGTGCAACCTCGTCATTCAATTCAATGTTCAATTGATTTTGATTTTTCTTCTTCTCGTCTTCCATAATATGGATACATTTAATTAATCATCATCACCTTCTTCATAGTCATCTTCAAGATCACGCTGCTCTACCAGACGGTCATATTCCTCTTTCGAACCTACAACCAGGTTTTTATATTCTTTTAGTCCGGTACCTGCAGGAATAAGGTGACCACAAATTACGTTTTCTTTCAAGCCGTTTAATTCGTCAACTTTTCCTTTAATTGCAGCCTCGTTAAGAACCTTTGTTGTTTCCTGGAACGATGCAGCAGACATCCAGCTCTTAGTTTGAAGCGCTGCACGGGTAATACCTTGCAGAATCTGACTAGATGTAGCAGGAATTGCTTCGCGTGCCTCCACAAGCTTTTTGTCTTTACGGCGTAATTGAGAATTTTCGTCGCGTAACTTCCGGGCTGATATGATTTGTCCTTCTTTGAATACTTCACTTTCCCCTCTGTCAATTACAATTTTCTTATTGTAAATCCAGTCGTTCTCGCGGTTAAAGTCTATTTTATCAGCAAGTTGTTTTTCAAGGAAGCGGGTATCACCCGGGTCAACAATCTCTACCTTACGCATCATTTGGCGTACGATAACCTCAAAGTGCTTATCATTAATCTTCACACCCTGCATACGATAAACATCCTGAACTTCATCAACAATGTACTCTTGTACAGCAGTTGGTCCTTTAATATTCAGAATATCGCCCGGTGTTGTTGCACCATCGGATAATGAAGTACCAGCGCGAATATAATCGTTTTCCTGAACAAGTATCTGACGAGATAGCGGTACAAGATACTTTTTCACATCACTGGTTCGTGATGTAACGATAATTTCGCGGTTACCCCGTTTAATTTTACCCAAAGAAACTTCACCGTCAATTTCAGAAACAACAGCAGGGTTAGAAGGATTACGTGCTTCGAACAACTCGGTAACCCTTGGCAGACCACCGGTAATGTCACCAGCCTTACCTGAAGCTCTTGGTATTTTAACAAGAACCTCACCCTGTGAAACTTTTTGTCCATCATCAACCGACATGTGTCCACCAACCGGCAGGTTGTATGAACGAATCATTTCACCATTTTCGTTAAGAACAACTAACGACGGGTTCTTCGCTTTATCACGGGTTTCGGTTATAACTTTTTCCTTATATCCGGTTTGTTCATCCGATTCTTCACGATAGGTCACCCCATCAATCATGTTATCGAACTTAACGGTACCGTCATATTCGGTAATAATTACACCATTGTATGGATCCCATTCACAAAGAAGCTTATCTTTCTTAATCTCTTCGCCGTTCTTAACATATAATGATGCACCATAAGGCAAGCTGTTCGTTGAAACCACTATGCCGGTGTTTTTATCAATAATACGAAGTTCAGCCAGACGACTTACAACAATGTCAACATCATTCCCATCTTCTGTTTTACGGGTAACCGATCGCAATTCTTCGATTTCAGCCACACCATCGTATCGTGATACAAGTGTTGATTGAGATGAAATGTTACCGGCAATACCTCCCACGTGGAAAGTACGCAGGGTAAGCTGTGTACCCGGCTCTCCAATTGATTGGGCCGCAATAACACCAACCGCTTCACCTCGCTGAACCGGACGACCGGTTGCCAGGTTACGTCCATAACATTTTGAACAAACGCCATGATCTGACTCGCAGGTCAGTACCGAACGTATTTCAACACGTTCAATTGGCGAATTTTCGATTTTCTGTGCTACCTCCTCGGTAACTTCTTCCCCCGAGCGAATAATTAATTCACCAGTTAATGGATGATAAATATCGTGAACAGTTGTGCGACCTAATGTCCTTTCTTGCAAGGTTGCTACAACTTCTTCGTTTTTCTTAATAGCAGTTGCTATCAATCCGCGTAATGTACCACAATCATGCTCCTGGATAATTACATCCTGGGCAACATCAACCAAACGACGGGTCAAATAACCAGCATCGGCTGTTTTCAGTGCAGTATCGGCCAAACCTTTACGTGCACCGTGAGTTGAGATAAAGTACTCAAGTACCGACAATCCTTCCTTAAAGTTTGAAAGAATAGGGTTCTCAATAATTTGTGCAGATGTAGAACCAGATTTTTGAGGTTTTGCCATCAAACCACGCATACCACAAAGCTGACGAATCTGTTCTTTCGAACCACGGGCACCAGAATCAAGCATCATATATACCGGGTTAAACCCTTGCTTATCGGTACTCAGTGTTTTCATCACTACCTGAGTGAGTTTAGCGTTAACGTGTGTCCAGGTATCAATTACCTGGTTATATCGTTCGTTGTTGGTAATGAATCCCATGTTGTAGTTCGTCATTACTTCATCAACTTCAGAATACCCCTCATCAACCATTTCCGATTTATCTTCAGGGATAATTACATCACCAAGATTAAACGACAAACCTCCACGATAAGCCATTTTGTAACCCATTGACTTGATGCTATCGAGGAATTCAGCAGTTATTGCATTGTTTGTCTTTTTCAACACAAACGCAATAATATCGCGAAGTGCTTTTTTGGTAAGCAGTTGATTGATGTAACCTGCTTCTAATGGAACATTCTGGTTGAAAATAATTCGCCCCATGGTTGTTTCAATCATGTGGTATATAGGGTTACCGTTTTCATCCAAATCGTCAACCTTACACTTCACAATAGCGTGCAGTTCAGCTTTACCCTCGTTGTATGCGATAATTGCTTCTTCTGAAGAATAGAAACGCAATCCTTCTCCTCTTGCACCTTCACGATGTTTGGTCATGTAATACAAACCAAGTACCATGTCCTGCGAAGGCACTGTAATAGGTGCTCCATTTGAAGGGTTCAGAAGGTTGTGTGAAGCAAGCATTAACAACTGAGCTTCAAGAATAGCTGCATTACCCAGTGGTAAGTGAACCGCCATTTGGTCACCATCAAAGTCGGCATTAAAACCGGTACATGCTAATGGGTGTAACTGAATAGCCTTACCTTCAATCAGCTTTGGCTGAAATGACTGAATAGACAAACGGTGTAATGTTGGCGCACGGTTTAATAATACCGGATGCCCTTTCATCACATTTTCAAGAATATCCCAAACAACAGGATCCTTACGATCTACAATTTTCTTGGCTGATTTTACAGTCTTTACAATTCCGCGTTCAATAAGTTTGCGTATTATAAAAGGCTTGTATAATTCGGCAGCCATATCTTTAGGTATACCGCATTCATGTAATTTTAGTTCAGGACCTACAACAATAACCGAACGGGCAGAATAGTCGACACGCTTACCGAGCAAATTTTGACGGAAACGTCCCTGTTTACCCTTCAAACTATCGGATAATGATTTGAGCGCCCTGTTATTCTCTGTTTTTACAGCATTTGATTTACGGGAATTATCGAAAAGTGAATCAACAGACTCCTGAAGCATCCTCTTTTCATTACGTAGGATAACATCAGGTGCTTTAATCTCGATTAACCGCTTCAAACGGTTATTCCTAATAATTACCCTACGATATAAATCGTTAAGGTCAGATGTTGCAAAACGTCCACCATCGAGCGGCACTAATGGCCTTAAATCTGGTGGAATAACAGGAACAACTTTTACAATCATCCATTCGGGACGATTAATTTTTACGCTTGCCCTGAATGCTTCAACAACCTGAAGACGCTTCAACGCTTCATTTTTACGTTGTTGAGAAGTTTCAGTATTAGCTTTGTGCCTTAATGTAAAAGATAATTCATCAAGCTCTATTTTTTCAAGAAGCTTATAAAGTGCATCTGCACCCATTCCTGCAATAAACTTATTCGGATCATCATTCTCTAAAAGTTGATTATCCTTAGGAAGGGTATCTAAGATATCAAGATATTCTTCTTCAGTAAGGAAATCGAGATATTTTACGCCATCCTCTGCTTTAACACCAGCATTTATAACAACATATCGTTCGTAATAAATTATGGTGTCAAGCTTTTTTGTAGGCAGACCCAATAAATATCCGATTTTATTTGGCAAAGACTTAAAGTACCAGATATGAGCTACAGGAACAACCAATGAAATATGTCCCATTCGCTCACGCCGTACTTTTTTCTCAGTTACTTCAACCCCACAACGGTCACAAACAATACCGCGATAACGGATACGCTTGTATTTACCACAGTGGCATTCATAATCTTTTACCGGACCAAATATCCGCTCACAGAACAAACCGTCCCTTTCGGGCTTGTAGGTTCTGTAATTTATTGTTTCAGGCTTTAGTACCTCACCATGAGAACGTTCTAGAATCTCTTCGGGTGATGCCAAGCTGACAGAGATTTTGTTAAAGCTACTCTTTACTTTATTGTCTCTTCTAAAAGCCATTTATTATAGTATTATCGTTAACAAATAAAATATCTTAATGTCCGGAGTAATCCGGCATATATGAAAATTAATCCATATTGACGCTTAGTCCCAGTCCGCGTAATTCATGCAATAGCACGTTCAGCGACTCAGGTATTCCGGGTTGTGGCATTGGATCACCTTTAACGATTGCTTCATAAGCTTTCGCACGACCAATAACATCATCCGATTTTACGGTAAGGATTTCCTGCAAGATGTGAGAAGCACCAAATGCTTCAAGAGCCCATACCTCCATCTCACCAAAACGCTGGCCACCAAATTGAGCTTTACCTCCAAGTGGTTGCTGTGTAATTAAGGAATAAGGACCGATTGAACGTGCATGCATCTTATCTTCAATCATGTGACCAAGCTTTAGCATGTAAATAATTCCTACAGTCGCAGGCTGGTCAAATGGCTGCCCGGTTTCTCCGTCGAATAAAGTCGTTTTACCATACCTTGGCAAACCGGCTTTATCGGTATATCCATTAATTTGGTCTAAGGTAGCCCCGTCAAAAATTGGAGTTGCAAATTTTAATCCGAGTTCTTTTCCTGCCCATCCTAAAACTGTTTCGTATATCTGTCCGAGGTTCATTCGCGAAGGTACCCCTAGTGGGTTCAACACGATATCAACAGGTGTACCGTCATCAAGGAAAGGCATATCTTCATCGCGCACAATACGGGAAACAATACCCTTGTTACCGTGACGACCGGCCATTTTATCTCCAATTTGTAATTTGCGTTTTTTAGCAATATAGATTTTAGCTAACTGGATAATTCCGGTTGGCAGCTCATCTCCAATTGTCACATTATAACGCTCACGACGTGCAACTGCTTCATACTTCTTGTATTTAAGTACGTAGTTGTTTACCAAGCTGTGAATCATTCCATTCTTCTCATTATCGGTTGTCCATTTATTTGGATTTACCGAAATGAAATCGATTTCCTGCAATTGTTTCAGCGTAAATTTCACTCCTTTGCTGATAAGTTCAGCTCCATAATAATCGCGAACACCTTGTGATGTTTTGCCATTAACTAGTTGAAAAATTCGCTCTTCGAGATCTGAACGCAAAGCTGATAATTGTCGTTCAAGTTTTTCGTCAATTTGCTCAAGTTGTGGTTTTGCAGTACTCCGAACTTTCTTGTCTTTTATAACACGTGAGAATAACTTTTTATTAACAACAACACCATTTAATGATGGAGATGCTTTTAATGATGCATCTTTAACATCACCGGCTTTATCTCCAAAAATAGCGCGCAACAATTTTTCTTCGGGCGATGGATCAGATTCACCTTTAGGTGTAATTTTACCGATAAGAATATCACCGGGTTTAACATTAGCACCAATACGAATTAATCCGTTTTCATCGAGGTTTCGGGTTGCTTCTTCACTAACGTTTGGAATATCTGAAGTGAATTCTTCCATTCCGCGTTTTGTTTCGCGTACTTCGAGTGAATGTTCATCAATATGAATTGAAGTGAAAACATCTTCCCGTGCTATGCGCTGAGATATAACAATTGCATCCTCATAATTATATCCCTGCCAGGGCATAAATGCTACTTTCAGGTTGCGCCCAAGAGCAAGTTCTCCGCCTTGAGTGGCATAACCTTCTGTAAGAATCTGCTTTGCTTCAACACGTTGGCCATTTTTTACAATGGGCCGCAATGTAACGCTTGATCCCTGGTTTGTCTTTTGGTATTTTGGTAATCTATATGATTTTAACTCAGATTCAAAACTTACATACCGTTCCTTATCTGTTTGATCGTAACGAATTACTATTTCATCTGCATCTACATACTCGATAACACCATAGCCTTCGGCACGAATGTGAACACGCGAGTCAGTAACAACCCGCTCTTCCAAACCGGTTCCAACAATAGGAGCTTCTGGATTAGTAATCGGTAGAGCCTGTCGCATCATGTTTGATCCCATCAATGCACGGTTGGCATCGTCATGTTCAAGGAAAGTAATAAGCGATGCAGCGATTGATGCAATCTGGTTTGGACCAACGTCCATCAAGCTAACCTCTGATGGTCCAACCACCGGATAATCACCTTCAAGACGTGATTTAATTTTATCGTTTACAAAGGAACCACCTTCATCGATAGGTGCATTAGCCTGCGCTATAACTTCACCTTCTTCTTCTTCAGCGGTTAAATAGACAACACCGTCATCCGATAAATCAACTTTACCTTCCTTAACTTTTCGGTATGGAGTTGAAATAAAACCTAAATCAGTTACTTTACCAAATACACATAACGATGAAATCAGACCAATATTTGGTCCTTCAGGTGTTTCAATCGGACATAAACGCCCATAGTGTGTAAAGTGGACATCCCTAACTTCGAAACCGGCACGTTCACGCGACAAACCACCAGGTCCCAATGCTGACATACGACGTTTGTGCGTCATCTCAGCTAAGGGGTTTGTTTGGTCCATGAACTGCGATAATGCATTGGTACCAAAGAATGAATTGATAACCGATGATATGGTTTTTGAATTAATAAGGTCAATTGGAGTGAACACTTCGTTATCGCGAACATTCATCCGCTCACGAATAGTCCGTGCCATTCGGGCTAAACCAATGCCAAACTGGTTAAACATTTGTTCGCCAACAGTACGTACACGACGGTTTGATAAGTGGTCAATATCATCAACATCAGTTTTTGAATTAACCAGTTTAATCAGGTATTTAATAATGGCAATCATATCGTCATTAGTCAATACCCTGTTATCTACATCAACATCAAGCTCAAGCTTTTTATTAATACGATAACGCCCTACATTACCAAGGTCATACCTCTTCTCTGAAAAGAATAAGTTATCGATTACTTCGCGTGCAGTAGCCTCGTCTGGCGGTTCACTATTTCTTAATTGTCTGTAAATATGTAAAACTGCTTCCTTTTCGGAGTTACAAGGATCTTTTTGAAGAGTGTTATAAATGATCGCGTAGTCTTGTAAGTTTGCATCTTCTCTATGCAGCAAAATCGTCTTCGCTCCTGAATCAACAATCATTTCAATATGATCACTTTCCAGAACCGTTTCACGATCAATTATCACTTCATTACGTTCAATAGACACCACTTCACCCGTATCTTCATCAACAAAGTCTTCAACCCATGATTTCAGTACACGTGCAGCAAGCTTCCGTCCTACAACTTTTTTCAAAGCAGTTTTGGAAACTTTAATTTCATCAGCAAGATTAAATATTTCGAGGATGTCTTTATCGCCTTCGTAACCAATAGCCCTTAATAAGGTAGTTACGGGTAATTTTTTCTTTCGGTCGATGTATGCATACATCACATTGTTGATGTCTGTTGCAAACTCGATCCATGAGCCTTTAAACGGGATAACTCTTGCTGAATATAACTTTGTACCATTGGCATGAACACTTTGCCCAAAGAATACGCCGGGAGAACGATGCAACTGAGAAACAATAACCCGCTCGGCACCGTTAATAACAAACGTACCCCTTTCGGTCATATATGGAATTGTTCCCAGATAAACATCCTGAACTACCGTATCAAAATCTTCGTGCTCAGGGTCGGTACAATATAATTTCATTTTTGCCTTTAGTGGCACACTAAAGGTCAATCCTCTTTCTATGCATTCATCAATTGAATAACGAGGTGGGTCGATATAATAATCGATAAACTCGAGTACAAAATTGTTACGGGTATCAGTTATAGGGAAATTTTCAGTAAATACCTGATACAGGTGTTCATTTTTCCTAATTTCAGGTGTTGACCCGAGTTGGAAAAAATCAATGAATGACTTGATTTGAATCTCAAGAAAGTCGGGATAATCGAAAATGTTTTTCGTTGTGGAAAAACTAATCCTTTGATTTACAGTATCCAAAGACATTTATATGATTTATTTATTGAACTTAAAATATAAAACACAAAAAGGCTTAATCCCGATGTACATCGGGACTAAACCATTGTAACCCTTGTTTATGGGTTAAAGACCTTATTTAAGTTCAACTTCAGCTCCAGCTTCAGTTAATTGCTGCTTAAGAGCTTCAGCTTCTTCTTTTGAAACTTTTTCCTTGATTGCTTTAGGAGCACTATCAACTACTTCTTTAGCTTCTTTAAGGCCAAGGCCTGTTAATTCTTTAACCAGCTTAACAACAGCTAGTTTTGATGATCCGGCTGAATTCAATACTACATCAAACTCTGTCTGCTCTTCTTCAGCTTCATCTTCACCACCTGCGGCGGGTCCGGCAACAGCTACAGCAGCAGCTGCAGGTTCAATACCATATTCTTCTTTCAATATTTCAGCTAGTTCGTTTACTTCTTTTACAGTAAGGTTAACTAATTCTTCTGCAATCTTCTTTAAATCTGCCATTTTAACAACTATTAAAATGTTATAAATAATTTATTACTCTTTCTCTGATAATGTTTGTAAAATACCGGTTAATGTTTGGCCGCTGCTTTGCAGTGCAGACACAACATTTTTGGCCGGTGATTGAAGGAGTGTAACAATATCTCCGATAAGTTCTTCTTTCGACTTTATTGTCGCGAGTGTTTCGAGGTTTTCTTCCCCCATGTAAACAGACTCTTCAACATAAGCTGCTTTCAGAACTGGACGTTCAAGCTTCGGATTTTTCTTACGAAAATCTTTAATTATTTTAGCCGGAACGTTACCGGTGTTACAGAACATCATTGCTGTGTTCCCCTTCAGTGCGTCTAAGAGCTCATCGGCTTCCTTACCGGAAGCATCCAGTGCTCTTTTCAAGAGCGTATTCTTAACTACAATCAGTTTTACTTCCTTTTGAAAACAGATTTGCCTTAACTGGCTTGTTTTTTCTGCATTCAAATCAGATATATCTGCAAGGTAAAAATGACTGTATGAATTGATTTCCTGCTTCAGGTTATCGATGATAGCTTGTTTTTCAGATCTCTTCATAATTCAATTTTTACTCCTGTACAGATTTTGGATCAATATGAATACCAGAGCTCATTGTACTTGATAAAGTTAAACTCTTCATGTAAGTACCTTTTGCAGCCGTTGGTTTCAACTTTTGAATCGTGTTGATAAATTCGTTTGCATTCTCCATAATCATATTAGCATCGAAAGATACTTTTCCGATAGAAGTATGAACAATTCCGTATTTATCAACTTTAAAGTCAATTTTACCTTGCTTTATTTCCTTCACAGCATTACCAATTTCCATGGTTACTGTACCACTTTTAGGGTTCGGCATTAAGCCACGTGGTCCCAGAATACGTCCTAATGGGCCTAATTTACCCATTACCGGAGGCATTGTGATAATTACATCAACATCAGTCCAACCTCCCTTGATTTTTTCAAGGTATTCATCCAGCCCAACATAGTCAGCACCGGCCTCTTTAGCTTCCTCCTCTTTGTCAGGAGTCACCAAAGCCAGAACCTTAACTTCTTTACCGGTACCATTAGGAAGGGTAACTACACCACGAACCATTTGGTTTGCTTTACGAGGATCTACACCCAACTGTATGTCGATATCGACTGATGCATCAAACTTTGTGTTGGAAATTTCCTTCACAAGTTTAGAGGCTTCGTCGAGGGTGTACATTTTTCCCTTTTCAAGCTTTTCTAAAGCAAGTTTTTTATTCTTAGTAATTCTAGCCATTATTAACAAATGTTAAATGTTCAATTAAATGGAGAATCACCTTTAATAGTAATCCCCATACTTCGGGCAGTACCAGCAACCATTCTCATTGCAGATTCAACAGTGAAGCAGTTCAAATCGGCCATTTTGCCTTCGGCAATTGTACGCACCTTATCCCATGTTAAGGAAGCTACTTTTTTAACATGAGGCTCGGCAGAACCACTTTTCACTTTTGCTGCTTCAAGAACTTGTACAGCCACAGGGGGTTGTTTGATTATAAATTCAAACGATTTATCTGCATATACTGTAATAATCACAGGTAATACTTTACCTGCCTGATCCTGAGTTCGTCCATTGAACTGCTTACAGAATTGCATAATGTTTACCCCTTTGGCACCCAATGCTGGTCCAACCGGTGGTGACGGATTTGCTGCGCCACCCTTAATTTGGAGTTTGATAATTCCAGCAACTTCTTTAGCCATAACAAAATATTAATTTGTTTTTTACTCCTTCTCGACTTGCATAAATCCAAGTTCCAAAGGTGTTTTGCGACCGAAAATTTTAACCATCACTTTTAACTTCTTCTTTTCGTCGTTAACTTCTTCAATAACTCCGTTGAATCCATTAAAAGGTCCGTCGGTCACTTTAATTGTTTCTCCTACCACATAGGGTACGGTAATTTCTTCTTCATTTTCGGTAAGCTCATCAACTTTCCCCAATATGCGATTGACTTCACTCTGACGCATTGGTGCGGGATCTCCGCCCTTTACATCAGTTAAAAAACCAATAACATTCGTAACATTACGGAGAAGGTGAGGAACTTCGCCTACTAATGCAGCCTCAACCAGCAAATAACCAGGGAAAAAATTACGTTCTTTACTGATTTTTTTACCATTTCTAATTTGATAGACTTTTTCGGTAGGTATTAAAACCTGCGAAACATAGTCCTGAAGACCAGCAGAAGCAATTTCACCCTCGAGATATTCCTTCGCTTTCTTTTCTTTTCCCCCAATTGTTCGAAGAACATACCACTTTTTTTGGATATCGCTCATTTTGACCTCCGATTAATAAAATAGACTGTATACAAAATCCATAATAGATTCAAAAAACAAATCCATTACAAAAATTGCCAGTGCGATTATGATGGAAGCAACCATTACTACTATTGCGCTACTTTGTAAGTCTTTCCAAGTCGGCCATGTTACTTTATGTACCAACTCGTTATAAGATTCTTTAACGTATGTGCCAACTTTCATTTTTCCAGTTTTATTTTTTTATGGCAACTCAAAATAATTGTGCGGATGGTAAGAGTCGAACTTACTGTTTCTCCCTCTTTGAGTTCATCCGCAAATACAGTTTCACCTGCAAGCAGATGAAACTGTATTAAATATTATAGAAATAATTCTATTATTCCATGATCTGAGTAACCTGACCAGCACCAACTGTACGGCCACCTTCGCGAATCGCAAACTGCAATCCTTCGTTCAGTGCCACAGGGTAAATCAAGTTAACCTCAACAGTTACGTTATCACCAGGCATAACCATTTCACGACCTTCAGGAAGCATAATTTCGCCGGTTACATCAAGTGTACGCAAGTAGAACTGAGGACGATACTTGTTGTGGAAAGGAGTGTGACGACCACCTTCTTCTTTCTTCAACACATATACCTCTGCTTTAAATTTGGTATGTGGAGTAATTGTTTTTGGCTTAGCCAAAATCATTCCCCGTTTGATATCTTTCTTGTCTACACCACGCAACAACAAACCTACGTTGTCACCAGCCTGACCATCATCAAGAATCTTACGGAACATTTCAACACCAGTACATACAGTCTTACGACCTTCAGCACCCAAACCAATAATTTCCATTTCATCACCGGTATGGATTACACCAGTTTCAATACGTCCGGTAGCAACAGTTCCACGTCCTGTAATTGAGAATACGTCCTCAACAGGCATTAGGAATGGTTTATCAACATCACGCTTTGGTAGTGGAATCCATGAATCACAAGCATCCATTAGCTCCATAACTTTTTCTTCCCACTCAGCTTCACCATTCAAAGCACCTAATGCAGAACCCTGGATAATAGGAGCATCGTCGCCTTGGAACTGGTAGAAATCAAGCAACTCGCGCAACTCCATTTCAACAAGTTCTAACAATTCAGGATCGTCTACCATGTCCACTTTGTTCATGAAAACAACAATTTTAGGTACATTCACCTGGCGAGCAAGAAGGATGTGTTCACGTGTTTGAGGCATCGGGCCATCTGTCGCAGCACATACTAAAATAGCACCATCCATCTGAGCAGCACCAGTTACCATGTTCTTAACATAGTCGGCGTGTCCCGGACAATCTACGTGTGCGTAGTGACGAGTCAATGTTTGATACTCAACGTGCGCTGTATTAATTGTAATACCCCGTTCTTTCTCCTCGGGAGCATTATCAATTGAATCAAACGCTTTAATTTCTGACAAACCTTTTTTTGCTAATACCGTTGTAATAGCAGCGGTAAGGGTGGTTTTACCATGGTCAACGTGGCCAATAGTACCAATATTGACATGGTCTTTATCCCTATTAAATTTTTCTTTAGCCATAACTTAAGATATTAGATAACGTTAACTAATTTTTATTATCTTATTTATATTTATCACTCTCTCTTTATTTCAATATGAGCCGATGACGAGAATTGAACTCGTGACCTCTTCCTTACCAAGGAAGCGCTCTACCCCTGAGCTACATTGGCAATGTTTAGGAATAGAACGAAATTTAAGTCTCTTCAAACAATTAGGGATTTTATGCCTTTAAATCACCTAAAAAACGTGTCTGAAAAATCGACTCAAAAAACAAACCCTTAACAGGTTACTTTATTTCTGAAAAGGGTTTGCAAATGTATAAATATTTTTAAATATTACACAAAAATATCTATTTTTTCTATTTTATTTCTCTTTAAGACGCTCCTTGTACTTAGTAAGTTGTTTTTTAGCTGCTTCAACTGCAAACGTTGTAGCCTCCTCAAATGTATCGGCATGTTTCTTTGAGAACAAATAATCTTTTGAAGGGATCGAAAGTTTAATTTCTACTTCTTTATTATCGGCCGTTTCAGGTTTGATAACTTTAAGTATTACCTCGGCACTAATAATTCCATCGAAAAATGTTTCGAGTTTACTTACTTTTTTAGTTATAAAATCAACCAACTTTTGATCGGCTGTGAAATGAACGTCGTTAATTTTGATATTCATAATGATCCTCCTTTTTTAGCTTCTTGGATGAGCTTGTTTATATACTTGTTTCAATTTTTCAAAAGTAGTATGTGTGTAAATTTGAGTAGCAGACAAGTTTGCATGCCCCAGAAGTTCCTTTACTGCATTCAAATCGGCACCATTGTTCAGCAAGTGGGTAGCAAAGCTGTGACGTAATACATGTGGACTTTTCTTTTTTATGGTTGTTACCATTGACAAGTATTTATTTACAACCCGGTAAATCAATTTATCGTACACCGGTTTTCCTTTTGAAGTTAAAAAAAGAAATTCACATTCGTCGTTTATTTCTGTTCTTAATTTTACGTATTCTTCGATATGCGATTTAACTTCTTTGGGAAAAGGAATTATCCGTTCTTTTTGACGCTTCCCTTCAACCTTAATTAAATAAGCATTTAAATCGACATGATTTACAGTGAGTGTTTTTAACTCGGCAAGCCGAATGCCTGTTCCGTACAACATCGAGATTATAAGCTTATCACGCACACCTGTAAAGTCATTCGGGAAAACACCCAGATCGAGCAACTGATTTAAGCTCGCCTCACGCACATAAAAAGGCAGTTTTTTGGCCACTTTGGGAGTATTTACCAACTGAGCCGGATTATTCGTCACAACATCTTCGCGCATCAAGTACCTGAAAAATGATTTCAGAGTACTTATTTTTCGCCCAACCGACCGGGGATTGATACCCTCATCCATTAACGACATCACCCAACCTCTTATGTGTTTCGAGGTAACCTTTTTAACGTTAAAATCCCCGACCACATCATTCATATATTGAATGAATTGATCGAGGTCCTTTTTATACGCGACAAGTGTATGTTTTGAACAACGCTTCTCGTATTGTAAGTATTTTATATAATCAGCAACAAGCAACATCAATTGGGCTTTTAATTTAAACAGAACAAATACTCAATTAGTTCTGGAAAACCCAAACTTAATCTTCTTCTCTTTGCAACTGCTCTATATAAATAGCCTTTTGTATTTCTTCACGTCGTTCTACCGAAGGCTTTGTAAATGCCTGCCGACTACGCAAGTCTTTAATAACGCCTGTTTTTTCAAATTTTCTTTTGAAACGTTTCAATGCGCGCTCTACGTTTTCACCTTCTTTTACAGGAACTACAATCATGATTAATATTGTTTTATGTGTTATTTTTATCCAAATCGGAGCGCAAATTTAGCAATCATTTGAAAGTTTTCAAACATATTTCAATTTTTTTATCTCAAATCTATTATTTCATCGCTTTTGGATATTCCACTTTAACAGTAAGGTAGGGCTTCAGCTTATTAAATACGGACTGTGAAAGAACTGAATCTCTAAGCAAACCGGAAACTGACTTGTATTCACCGCTCCGGGATCGATAGTCTATAACATCACGTGCCTGGTAATAACTGCAATATGGATGCTTTTTTAAATCATCTACACTACAAAAATTAATATTAATCTTCTTTATATAATTAGTGTCAGCCCTCACATAAGGCAATACAGCCTGATATGTTTCTTCAGAAAGATTATAAACCTCCTGCAACTGCTCAATACTATGGAAACCGCTAAGATAATTTCTAAAATTACATATTCTTGAGGCGAATACAGAGCCAATTCCGGGCAATTGTTTTAAGGAAGTTGTATCGGCAGTATTCAAATCAATTACCCCGACAGCTAAGCGATTACTTCTCCCTTCATCTCTAAAATAGTTCGTATCGGCTTTTACATGTTTTATTTTATCTCTATTGGTATTTTCACTGCCTCTTTTATGATCCTTTTCGGGTATTGCAACATACGCTTTTAATTGTGAGAATAAAACAGAATCCAAGCCATAAACCTTTTTCATATCATCAGCATCATGAAATACAGCCCCACTTTTTCGGTAATTAATGAATATATTTGCCGTTTTATCCTCAAAACCTAATTTCAACAAATCGGAATAACTTACCCTATTCGGATCAAAATAGAAAGGTTGAAATTCGATAGCATTAAAACCAGAATCTTCACGCAACCCTGAAATTGAATCAGCTTGTTGTCCTGCTTTTTGTAAAAGTTCCATTTTTTGCGCAATCTCATCTGAAAAATCATCATGTTCAATGAAACGGGGCAGCAAAATCTTTATGACAAGAACAAATACAAGTATTCCAACAAGAACAAACGATGCATTACGCTGCGCTTTTGACATAAACATCAACTCATCAAAAAAATGTCGAAATCTCATCAGAATAGTTTTTCCAAACAAGATGAGACAATCTCTTAAAATTTAAGCCGATAATTTAAAAAAAATTGTTTTTTTTTAATGAAGAAACACTTTCAGGGGATAAACCCTTAAAAACGTATAATTCCAATGCTGTTCATTAACACTAATGCTATTGCAAAAGGAGCAATGTAACGAATAATAAACAAGTAAATGCGGTAATATGACGCTTTATAAAGTCCAAAAGATGTCAACTCTTCTTTGAGATGTTTTTTGCCGAACAACCATGCAACAAAGACTACAATTAAGAGCCCCCCCAATGGCAACAACACATTTGAAGACACAAATTCAAGAACTCCAAAAAGGTTTACACCGGCAATTGAAATTCCAGGTGCCTTGTGTAAAGATAAGCTTGAAAGAATACCTAATACAGCAATGCCAACAGAAGCTAATATTGTTGCCTTTTTTCTTGACATATTCAGTTCTTCCGAAAAATAGGCAACAACTACTTCAAGTATAGAAATGGTTGAAGTTAAGGCAGCAACAGTAAGCAAGAAAAAAAACAACAATCCAAAGATATAACCCCCTGCCATTTGTGAAAAAATATTTGGCAAGGTTAAAAACACTAAATCGGGCCCTGAAGCCGGACTTATCCCAAATGCAAATACGGCAGGAAATATAGCAACGCCTGCCAAAATTGCAATAATAGTATCGGTGAAAGCAACAGCTACTGTTGCTTGCCCGAGATTTTCTTTCTTATTAATGTATGAACCGTAAGTTATTAAAGTTCCCATACCAATACTCAACGAGAAAAATGCCTGTCCCAAAGCTTCAAGTATGCTGGCTCCTGTTATTTTTGAAAAATCAGGCTCAAATAAAAATTTTAAACCTTCGGAGGCTCCGGGTAAAGTAATAGCCCGTATATCGAGGATGACAATCAAAACGACTAAAATCGGCATTAAAACTTTTGTAAACTTTTCGATACCTTTTTCAACACCTGTCATCACAACACTCCCCGAAATAACAATAAAAGAGATGGTCCACATCAACGGACGCCATCCGGTTGCCTGAAATGAATTGAACTGACCAACAATTTCTCCGGGTGCTTTACCCGAAAATTGATCAGTAACGGCTTTTACCAGATATTCGAGGGTCCAGCCGGCCACAACACTGTAAAATGCATTGATCATGAAAGCAGCAGCAATTCCCATTACCCCAACCCAAAACCATTTTTGCCCGGGTTTTAATGCCCTGAATGCACCAAAAGGATTTCGCTGTGTGCTCCGTCCAATGGTAAGCTCAGAAAGCATTACCGGTAAACCGATTAAAATGATGAATAGCAAGTATATTATCAGAAAAGCACCACCACCATTTTCTCCTGCGATATAAGGGAAGCGCCAGATATTACCTAACCCTACTGCAGATCCGGCAGTTGCAGCAATAACGCCGAACTTGCTTCCAAAAGAATCGCGGTTGTCATTTCCAGAAATATGCGACATTTACAAATCATTTAAAATTTTGCGCTAAAATAATAATATTGAAAAATTATGGTGCATCAATACATCATTTTATCGTTAGTGCAACAAAAATATTACATTTTAGTAAGTTGATTTAATGATATTAAAAAAGCCGGACTAAGCCGGCTTTGTGTTTCTTTACTGAATTGAATAATTAATTTCGGTCTAAGCAGTTCAAATCATTAAACGCACTTTTAAGTCGCTCAATCATTGATTCCTGTGCTTTACGCAACCATACCCTTGGGTCGTAATATTTTTTATTCGGTTTATCTTCGCCATCGGGATTACCGATTTGAGCTTGAAGATAATCATGGTTTTCAGCTTCATATTCTCTGACACCATCCCATGTTGCCCATTGTGTATCTGTATCAATATTCATTTTTATAACGCCATAGCCAATTGCTTCACGAATATCTTCGTGAGAAGAACCGCTTCCCCCATGAAAAACAAAATTTACCGGCTTCTCATCCTTCAAACTATGTTTTTCTTTAATATAATCCTGAGAATTTTTCAGAATTTTCGGCTGTAATTTCACATTTCCGGGCTTATAAACACCATGAACATTTCCAAATGCAGCTGCAATTGTAAAGTTGGGTGAAACGGCTTTTAATGCTTCATAGAAACGGTTAACCTCCTCGGGCTGCGTATAAAGTAACGAATTATCGATTCCTGTATTATCAACGCCATCCTCTTCTCCGCCAGTAATGCCAAGTTCAATCTCCAGTAACTGGTCAATTTTACTCATCCGTTTAAAATAGCGGACACAAGTATCAATATTTTCATCAAGGGGTTCCTCAGACAGGTCGAGCATATGAGAACTAAACAATGGTTTTCCGGTTTCGGCATAATGTTTCTCACTGGCCTCAATTAACCCATCAATCCAGGGAAGCAATTTTTTGGCCGCATGGTCAGTATGTAATATTACACGAACACCATAGGCCTCAGCTAAAGCGTGAACATGTTTAGCGGCAGCAACCGCACCAAGCACCTGCGCCTTTTGCCCTTCAAGCTTAAGCCCCTTGCCTGCAACAAATTGCGCACCTCCATTTGAAAACTGAATAATAACCGGAGAGTTTACAATTTTTGCAGTTTCCATTACTGCATTAATTGAATCGCTGCCAACCACGTTTACGGCAGGCAAGGCAAATTCATTTTCCTTTGCATATTCTAAAATATAATTCAAATCACTTCCGGTTACAACACCGGGCTTTACTACTTCGGATATAGATTTCATTGCATTTTGTTTTTTGTGATAAACTTTTCATCATTAAAACACAAACCCGTATGAAATGTTTACTATGAGATTCTTATTACTGTTAACAAAAGAATAATCATTAAAATTGTACCTACAAATCATTGCTATAAAAGACTCATTTTTTTTACTTTTGGCGTCCGTTAGTGAACGGATATTTAGCAATCACAAATATTTTTTAACAAATAAAACCAAAATCAAATGACTGTTAGTTATAAAGAGCTCGGTTTGGTTAACTCAAAGGAGTTATTCAAAAAAGCAATTGATGGTGGCTACGCTATTCCTGCGTACAACTTCAATAATCTCGAACAAATACAAGCTATATTACAAGCTTGCGTTGAAACAAAATCACCGGTTATCCTTCAGGTATCATCAGGTGCACGTAAATACGCCAACGCCACTTTGTTGCGTAATATGGCCAAAGGTGCTACTGAATACGTTAAAGAATTAGGTTACGATGTCCCTGTTGTCCTTCACCTCGACCATGGTGACACATTCGAGTTGTGTAAAGATTGTATCGATAATGGTTTCTCTTCTGTTATGATTGACGGATCACATCACTCATACGAAGAAAATATCGAACTTACTAAAAAAGTTGTTGAATACGCACACAAGCACGATGTTACCGTTGAAGGTGAACTTGGTGTTTTAGCAGGTGTTGAAGATGATGTTGTGGCTGAAGAATCAAGCTATACAAGACCTGAAGAGGTTGAAGATTTTGTTAAAAGAACTGGCGTTGATTCTCTGGCTATCTCAATTGGCACTTCGCACGGTGCACACAAATTTACACCAGCACAATGTACTAAGAACGAAGACGGCGTATTGGTTCCACCTCCATTGAAATTCGAGATTCTGGAAGAAGTTGAAAAAAGAATTCCAGGATTCCCAATCGTTCTTCATGGTTCTTCTTCAGTTCCCGGTAAATACGTTGAAATGATTAACGAAAATGGTGGCAGTATTGATGCTGCAATTGGTATCCCTGAAGATGAACTGCGTAAAGCAGCTAAATCAGCCGTTTGCAAAATCAACATCGATTCTGACGGTCGTTTGGCAATGACAGCAGCTGTTCGTAAAGTAATGAAGGATAAGCCAGGAGAATTTGATCCCCGCAAATATTTAGGACCTGCACGCGAAGAGCTCAAAAACCTATACATGCACAAAAACAACAAAGTTTTGGGTTCAGCTCAAAAAGCTTAAAATATCACATTTATATTTATTATATAGCTGTTGACTACATAGTTAACAGCTATTTTTTTGCATTTAGAACGGATAACCAATCGCGATATTGAAATTCAGGTCATCGGTAGTTAGTCCTCTGTTTATATGAATCCACCTTTGCCCCATCTCAAGAGAAGGATCACGTAATTTTAAACCCAAATCAGCCCTTAAAATAAAATATGGTGAAATAATACGCAAGCCGGTGCCTGTTCCAACAGCAAATTCATTATAAAAACGGTTGAACCTAAAAACAGCCCCATTCCTGTTATCATAACTGTTAATAGCCCATATATTACCTGCATCAACAAAAAGTGCCCCTTCTAACATCCAAAACAGCTTAAAGCGATATTCAACATTGGCCTCCAGCTTCAAGTCGGCAGACTGGTTGGGATATTCACTATCGGGAGCGGAATATGAACCTGGGCCGAGCGAACGAACATGCCAGGCACGTATGCCATTTGCCCCTCCGGTAAAATATTGCTTTTCGAAAGGCATGAGGTTGAAGTTACCATAAGGCAAAGCAATTCCGAAAAATGCACGGGTAGCAATCATATTGTATTTGTCGAAACGATATCCGTAGCGGAAATCAAAATCACCCCGTACATATTGAGCAAAACGTGTATCAAAATACTCGTAATACATCGTCTGATCAGAAGCATCAGGTTCAGGCTCTACCTTCCCGCGATTAAAAACATTGCTGACTCCCCACAGAAAATTACCGGCAGCCTCAAGGCTCATTCTGTAAAACACATAATCATCGCTGTTATTCCTCCGGTTTTTACTGTATGTAAAACTATAATTACTTGACGAGATAATATGGTCGGTATAGCTACTCCTGATATACAAATCCTTTATTTGGTTGATAAAATCGTTGTCTAAACTAAAAATGCGAATGGCATTTAAATCAAGAAGATTGAAATTATGCATTTTGTTCTCACTTGAACGCCATTTGTAACCAAGCGTAGCATTGACAATCGTCCGGGTATAATATGGCCTGTTCTGATAATTATACGCTACAGAAAAAGTTGTAAACGGGATGGTATGAAGGTTCAGCTTTTCCTCATTAATTGGAAATGCAAAACCGGGAACAGTTAAACGCATTGTTCCACCATATTCTATGGTGTTGTATTTCTCATTGTCGGCACCGGTAATTTGCCGTTCGGTAGCACCCCTTAAGCTTATATCGAAAATTTCAGCTCCCCGGAATATATTCCGATGCTGGTAATTGAGGTTTCCGGCAATTCCTAAATCGCCAGATGTGTTCGTTCCCTCAATATCTAACGAGTAGCTTTGTTTAACCTGAAGCGGCAAATACATTTGTCCTTCGAGGAAACCCATTAAACTATCCTGCTTTTGATGTATTTCGTTATACTTAATATCTACATATTTGAACTGGCGTATTGTGTATAGGTTATTGTATGTTTTATCGTCAAGTGACTGACGATAAATATCGTCCAGAGACATCTCTATCGTTTTATAGATAACACTCCTTTTAAGTGGTAATTTTTCATTAAAATAGAATGTAAATCTTTCATCATTTATCGAATCGGAATAATTATGTACCCCTTTTATAAGGAAATCCTGATTTTTTTGTTCCCCGATAAATACAGAATAATTATCAAGCTTATATTTTTTATGAAACTTACTGTCAACATCATTCCCCAATACCGTTCGGTCTTCAACAATCAAATCGACATCAGCAAGATGACGATACCGGGTCGTGTCAATTTCATAATGAATAAAATCTTCGGAAAACTTATAATAACCGGAGTTGCGTAAAAGAGTAGTTAAACGTGACCGCTCATTCTCTAATAATTCAACATCAAGTATATCACCTTGTTTAAAATAGGCTTCATCCCGGGCTTCATTAACAATCGTTATCAAATGCTTATCATTAACAACATAATTGACATTCCGAATTCGATATGGAGTACCGGGTTCGATGTGATATTTTACCCGTGTTGTTTTCCTTTTGAGTATAACAGTATCGTTCACTTCAGCCTGATAATAACCCTTATTGTGCATAAACATCAATAACTGATCGGCCGACTTATTTTTTAATCCTTCATCATAAATAACCGGGGCCTCACCTGCCTTTTTAAGCAAGCCTTCCTCCTTTTTCTTTGAAGATAAATTGTAAAGCCACAAATGAAATTTCAAAAACCCCAGTATTTTAAGGTTTTCATTCTGCGCCAAATGAGATTCTAACTTTTTATCTTCAAAGTTTCTTTCATCAACTACTACTTCTGCATCCTTAAGCAAATACTCATCTTCGGGCACATAACGGGTCATACGACAACTACTGAATGTCATAACAAGCAACACCGTTGCCAAATAGCCATATGTTTTGAATTTTGTCCTTTTCACTTTACACAAAAATAAACAAACATTAATATCCATGGGCGCTTCAAAGCACATTAATTTGATTATTTTTGAATTGTTACAAATTTTTTTGTCGTGCTAAGTAAAACCAAAATCAAATTTATAAACTCCCTGTACCGAAAAAAAAATCGGGAACAAACGAACTTATTTATTGCTGAAGGCGAAAAAACCATTCAACAACTCATTGAGGCAAAATATGACTTCCAAACGATAATAAGTACTGAAGACGAAATTGATCAATTCAGTAATCTGACATGTGAAAGAATTAAGGCCTCGAAAGATGAAATAAAAAAAATAAGTTCTTTCAAAACCCCACAACCGGTAATAGCTGTATGTAAACAGCAAATTCATCTGCAACCACAACCGCATTCCCTGAAAAATGAACTTACTTTAGCATTAGATGACATACAGGATCCGGGTAATTTAGGTACAATTATACGTTTAGCTTCATGGTTTGGGATAAAAAACATAATTTGTTCGTTAAAAACTGCAGATTGTTACAACCCAAAAACGATACAGGCAACAATGGGTGCTATTGCACACGTAAATGTTTATTATACAAACCTTGAAGAATATCTGTTACTTGCCGAACAACAAACGAACTTACCCGTGTATGGCACTTTTCTCAATGGCAAAAACATTTATGCAAGCGAATTATCGCCCAATGGTATTATTATTATGGGCAACGAGGGGAACGGGATATCATCCGGAATTGAAAGGAAAGTAAACCATAAGCTCTATATTCCATCATTTAACGAAATGAAAGTAGAATCACTTAATGTATCGGTAGCAACTTCTATTATATGTTCAGAGTTCAGGCGTCGAACAATCCAAGTTTAGCAGCAACTTTTTCGGCACAACGCTCACCATCAATTGCAGAAGACACAATCCCCCCGGCATAACCAGATCCTTCGCCACAAGGGAAAAGACCGGGCATTGATAAATGCTCAAAAGTATCCTGGTCACGAGGTATCCGAATGGGTGAAGATGTGCGCGATTCTACACCCACCACTATTGCTTCGTTCGTTACAAAACCCCGAGCCTTCTGGTTGAAATGCTTAAATCCTTCACGTAACCGGGCAGAAATAAAATCTGGCAGCCAACGATGCAAATCGGATGGAGTCAGGCCGGGATGATAAGATGATGAAGGAAGCGAGGCTGAAGGCTTTTCTTCAATAAAATCAACAAGCCGTTGAGCCGGTGCCATGTATGAATCACCTGCCATGTTAAAAGACATCCTCTCCAGTTCCTCCTGAAACTTCAATCCGGCCAAACCCCCCCATTCTTCAAATTGTTTCAGTTCGTCAATATGCACTTCAGTAACGATTCCTGAATTCGCAAATTTTCCACCCCGATGCGAGGGCGACATGCCATTTACAACCATTTCTCCTTCGGCTGTGGAGGCAGGAACAATAACACCACCCGGGCACATGCAAAATGAATACACACCATGATTTTGAACTTGCTGAACAAAGCGATAGGTTGCGGCCGGAAGGTATTTGCCACGGTCGGGCCTGTGGTATTGTATTTGGTCGATCAAGCCCTGTGGATGTTCAACCCTGACACCTGCTGCAAAATTTTTGGCTTCTAAAAGTATCCCGGCATCATTCAACATAAAATAAATATCCCGGGCCGAATGCCCGGTGGCTAAAACAACAGCTTTCCCGGCAAAAGAGTTCCCCTGGTGTGTTTCTACACCTTTCATAGCTCCATTTTCAATAATGAATCCTGAAACACGTTCCTGAAAATGTATTTCTCCTCCGGCATCTAAAATGGTTTGCCGCATTTTTTTTATCACTTTCGGCAATACGTTGGTTCCAATATGAGGATGGGCATCTATTAGTATTTCTGGTTGTGCCCCGTGATTATGAAATATTTGCAATATCCGACTTACATCACCCCGTTTTTTTGAGCGGGTATATAGTTTTCCATCTGAAAATGTTCCTGCACCCCCTTCGCCAAAACCATAGTTTGAATCAGGATCTACACGCTCGTTCCGATGAATAGCAGCAATATCAGATTTTCGGGCAGAAACATCTTTTCCACGCTCAATAATTACCGGCTTTAATCCAAGCTCTATAAAACGCAATCCTGCAAACAAACCTGCAGGCCCGGCCCCCACAATTATTATTTCAGCTTTGTTCGCTATATCAGAATAATTAAATAAGTCATATTCGTTTTCTGCAGGAAATTCACCAACAAACACTCGTACACCAAGGTTCACCTTTACATTACGACTTCGTGCATCAATTGAACGCCGAACGATATCAAAATGTGTAATGTCTTTAACCTGAATGTTTAGCTTTCGTGCACTATATTCCTTACATTCCTCAATGTTTGAGGCTGTTTCAGGAGATACGGTAATATTAATTTGATGTATCACGATTTAAATATTTGAATTATTCAAAATGGAAACTTAAGGTCAGCATGTGGGCTGTCAGCCTCTTAAAAGTTTGTGAGAAATACTTAGGTTGCGGATCACCGGGCATTCCTGCTAAAGAATTATTCAGGCCAAAGCTATACTTTACTTCGGTTGATAAACGAAAGAATTGCAAATATACGTCCCAACCCATACCGGCCTCGGCATAAAATGACATACGCTTGGTTTGAATTAAATCTTCCTTCGCCGATTTTGAAATATCAATACGCATAGCCAGGCCGCCAATCATATATGGCCGTTGGTTTATAATTCGTTTCGATTTATACTTAACCAACAATGGAAAATCGAGATACGTAGATCGAAATGTATACCTATCGGTATTTGAGGGTTCGTTTAAATCATGAATTGGCACGTTGTAAACAAGCTGCCTCGATCCAAACGAAAGTCCCGGAAGAAAGCGCAAGTCTAAATTTTCAGTTAATCTCAGATTTGAAACAATAGCAACCGTAAAACCGGGAGCTAACGTTGAGATATCAGCTCGGATCCTACCGCCTACTGAGTCGATTTCCGCTAGGTAACCGGGATTCATATTTTCAACTTCTGCCCGATCGAACGTAGGATTCTCTTCTAAAGTGTAATAATGAGAAAACCCCATGTCGAGCGTATTCAGTCCCAATGTAAAACCAAAATGAACCTTACGGTCATCAAAAGTGGTAAGATTAGGAACCCCCCACATTTGAGCATTACCTGTGACATATATAAAAAGCACACAGACGAACAAGAAAAAACGTTTTAACCGATTCATTTATAAATTGACTTTTACACAATATTAAAACGCAAAATAAATAAATTATTGTGATGTATGCGCTTTATGTCCGATGTATATTGTTGCTATTCCAAAACTCAGGCGAATTTGTCTGATGTCTTCAAAAAAGCATTCTTTTAAAACACCTACAAAATTATCACCCGATGGAAATGCCTGTATCGACTCGGGAAGGTATAAATAAGCCCTCGGGTCGCTTGAAACCATACGACCGATAAAAGGCAACATTTTAAACGAATAAAAGTTATAAAGTTGCTTAACAGGAAATGACCGGGGTTTTGAAAATTCGAGGATAATCAATGGTGCCCCCGGAGATAAAACCCG
>JAQIDF010000231.1 GCA_027858145.1 Prolixibacteraceae bacterium
GACAAAGAAGGTAAGCGTCAGGCTATGGTTGACCGTACCGGAAAATTTTTCCACATTGAAGACCTTGATGAAGACTGGGCTAAAACATATGTTAACGAGCAGGTTTATCGTGATTTTGCCGGCCGGTACGTGAAAAATGCCTACGACGATACCTT
This sequence comes from Prolixibacteraceae bacterium, assembly GCA_027858145.1. Classification (GTDB taxonomy): domain Bacteria; phylum Bacteroidota; class Bacteroidia; order Bacteroidales; family Prolixibacteraceae; genus Roseimarinus. The sequence goes on from JAQIDF010000231.1 coordinate 156, forward strand.
AACGGAGAAAGACCCATCTCTGGATGTAGACATCTCTGTAATGCTCAAAAAAGAAAATAAAGCATTCAAGGTTGAAAAACTAGAGCACAGTTATCCGCACTGCTGGCGGACTGATAAACCCGTATTATACTACCCGCTCGACTCATGGTTTATTAAAACCACAGCAATTAAAGACCGGATGATTGAGCTGAACAACACCATCAACTGGAAACCCGCAAGCACCGGAACCGGCCGTTTTGGCAACTGGCTCGAAAACCTTGTTGACTGGAATTTGTCACGCTCTCGTTACTGGGGAACCCCGCTGCCAATTTGGCGAACCGAAGACAGAACTGAAGAAATATGTATCGGCTCTACTGAAGAACTGATGAACGAAATACAAAAAGCCATCGATGCCGGCTTTATGGACAAAAACCCATACGAAGGCTTCAAAGTGGGCGATAATTCAAAAGATAATTACGACATCATCGATCTCCACAGACCCTATGTCGATGACATCGTTCTGGTTTCATCAAAAGGTGAAAAAATGTTCCGTGAGTCCGATTTAATTGATGTTTGGTTCGACTCAGGTTCAATGCCTTATGCGCAACTCCATTATCCTTTCTCTGGTCAGACCCCACCGAAGGGGGGGGCTGATTTCATTGCCGAAGGAGTAGACCAAACAAGGGGTTGGTTCTTTACTTTACATACTATTGCAACCCTGATTAGTGAAGATACTGCTTTTAAAAACATTATATCAAACGGCCTTGTGCTCGATGCAAAAGGCAACAAAATGTCGAAACGACTGGGCAACGCGGTTGACCCGTTCGAAACAATCGAAAAATATGGTTCCGACCCGTTACGCTGGTATATGATTACCAATGCCCAGCCATGGGACAACCTGAAATTCGACATTGCCGGGATTGATGAAGTACGACGTAAGTTTTTCGGAACACTTTACAACACGTATAGTTTCTTCTCATTGTACGCCAATATTGATGGCTTTACATATGCAGAAGATGATGTACCGATGGAGCAACGTCCCGAAATCGACCGTTGGATACTTTCGTTGCTAAACACACTGGTGAAAAACGTTACCGGTTATTACGAAACGTATGAACCCACCCGTGCCGGCAGGGCCATTGCCGATTTTGTAGGCGAAAACCTCAGTAACTGGTTTGTTCGTTTAAGTCGCAGACGTTACTGGGGCGGCAAAATGACCACCGATAAACTTTCGGCATACCAAACACTGTACACTTGTATCGTAACGGTAGCCAAACTGGCAGCGCCTATTGCACCATTCTATATGGATCAGTTGTTTGCCGACCTGAACCGTGTAACCGGTAAGGAGCCCGACCAAAGTGTTCATATTTCCGAATTCCCTACCTACGATGAAAGTATAATCGATACCGATTTGGAAGAACGCATGGCACTGGCACAAAAAGTTTCGAGCATGGTTCTTGGCCTACGCCGCAAGGAAAAGTTAAAAGTGCGTCAGCCACTTGCCAAAATCATGGTGCCCATACTCAACCCAAAATTTAAAGAACAACTCGCGGCGGTTGAGAACATCATCCTTACCGAAACAAATCTTAAGGAAATCGAATACCTGACCGATACCACAGGTGTTATTAAGAAGAAAATAAAACCAAATTTTAAAGCTTTAGGCCCGAAATATGGTAAGCTTATGAAACAGGTTGCCGGAGCTGTTGCGCAAATGACCCAGGACAACATCGGGCAACTGGAACAAGAAGGTTCTTTCACCTTAAAAGTTTCTGATCAGGATGTGGTTCTTACACCCGATGATGTTGAAATCACCTCGGAAGATATTCCGGGATGGACGGTATCGACCGAAGGACAAGTTACAGTGGCCCTCGACATTAAAATAACCGATGACTTACGTCATGAAGGAATTGCCCGTGAATTCGTAAATAGAATACAAAATATACGCAAAGACAGCAATTTTGAAGTTACCGATAAAATTAATGTTGAAATTGAAAAACACGATGAACTAAACGAAGCATTGCAAAAGCATAATGAATTTATTTGCAGCCAGACCCTTGCGAACTCTTTAACATTGGTTGACTCACTCGAAGGCGACAATGTCAGAGATGTTGATATTGACGATATTAGCACGAAAATTAGTGTCAAAAAGCAATAAGTAAGCCCGATTGTCCGGCAATGGATAGGTTTTTTTATTACATTTGGTAAATTTTTTGAAAATAAGTATAATCCAAACCTAATAGATATGAGCGACAAAACCAGATATTCAGACTCAGAACTTCAGGAGTTCAAAGAGATCATCCTGAAAAAATTGGAGAAAGCACAACGCGATTATGATATCTTCAAAAGTTCGATCACGCATAGCGACGACAACGATACACAAGACACGTCGCCTACTTTTAAAGTGCTGGAAGAAGGTGCCGCTACGCTCTCAAAAGAAGAGGCCAGTAAATTAGCGCAGCGCCAATTAAAATTCATTCAGCATCTGCAAGCTGCACTAATACGTATCGAGAACAAAACATACGGAATTTGTCGTGAAACCGGAAAGCTAATTTCAAAAGAACGTTTGCGCGCAGTTCCCCATGCAACACTCTCGATTGATGCAAAAAACATGATGAAATAATTGTTATCAATATTCATAACTACATATAACTGAGCGATTTTATCAAACTCTCAGTTTTTTTCTACAAAATAGCTATGTCAAAAAAACAACTAGCCTTTACCGTAATCGCCCTCATCCTCATCATTGATCAGATTTTAAAAATCTGGATTAAAACCAGCTTCATGCTGGGTCAGGAAATGAAAATAATTGGCGATTGGTTTATACTCCATTTTGTTGAAAACCGCGGAATGGCTTTTGGTTTTGAATTTGCCGGACGTTTTGGAAAAGTATTTCTCACCCTGTTCAGGCTTGTCGCTGCAGGTGGCATTATGTGGTATTTGTTAAAACTAATAAAACGAGGAATTCCAACCGGATTGGTCATAAGTATTGCCCTTATTTTTGCCGGCGCCGTGGGTAACGTAATCGACAGTGCATTTTACGGGCTGATTTTTACTGACAGTTACGGACGCGTAGCTGAATTTATGCCACAAGGTGGCGGCTACGAGACACTTTTACACGGTTCAGTGGTTGATATGTTCTATTTCCCCCTTATTAATGGAACATGGCCTGAATGGTCGCCCATAAATGCCGGAGAACATTTTATCTTTTTCAGGCCGGTATTTAACCTTGCCGACTCAGCCATAACCGTAGGAATCAGCATCATTTTAATATTCTATCGCTCGGTTTTTAATGAAATTGAAACCGAAATGAAACAAGAAAAAAAATAAAATACACCTTTTGAAACTTTTTACTTGTGTATTTTAAGGGTTTTCACTAAAATTGCACTCCGAAAAACGAAAGGGGTTTTTACTCTGATAATATCTAAATAAGATATCGGGCCTATAGCTCAGTTGGTTAGAGCACCTGACTCATAATCAGGGGGTCGCAGGATCATGCCCTGCTGGGCCCACATTTTTAAAAGCACCTTTGCTCTAAGGGTGCTTTTTTTGTTTTAGTATGTAAAAAAATTCCCATGCAAGCTGCCTGTTACATCATTTACAGTAAAAAGTTAGACAAATTCCACATTGGGGCTACACATGAAGACATCAACAAACGCCTGGAAAAACACAATAATCACAGCTATGGAAATCACCGGTTTACTGCTAAAGCTAATGACTGGGTTGTTTTCCTCATCATTGAAGCCAGGGATTACCCACATGCGATCAGAATAGAACGCAAAATTAAAGCGATGAAAAACAGAAAATATATCCATAACTTAAAGAAATACCCGGAACTACTTGAAAAAATAAAAACTCAAACCTGCACCTGACTCTTCCGATAGTTATCGGAACAGGGGGTCGCAGGATCATGCCCTGCTGGGTCCACAGAAAAATCAAGCGGTTACATTAATTTGTAGCTGCTTTTTTTTGTTACATGGAATGGTGGCCTATAGCACTCTGTTGGTTGGAGCATCCCGATCAATTATCGGGAGGGTCGCAGGATCATGCCCTGCTGGACCCACAGAAAAATCAAGCGGTTACATTAATTTGTAGCTGCTTTTTTTTGCTACATGGAATGGTGGCCTATACAGACCGCTTATACCTAAGAATTGATTACGAATATGCCAGAAAAGGGATGTGTAATATATTTATGGTGAACGAGCCCTTGAATGGGCAACAACGTGTTAAAATAACGGAGAAAAAAACAAAGGTTGATTGGGCAATCCTTCTAAAAGAAATAGCGGATGAGGATTATACAAATGCTGAAAAAATAACATTAGTGATGGATAATTTTAAAACCCATTCTCCCGGAGCGTTTTATGAAGCCTTTGAGCCAAAAGAAGCAAAAAGGATTTGGGACAAATTTGAATTTGTATTCACTCCCAAACATGGAAGTTGGCTGAATATGGCCGAAATTGAATTGAACGTTCTGAGTAATCAATGTTTAAACAGAAGAATTGATAATATGGAGGAAATAATCGCAGAAACAAAAGCATGGGCAATCCATCGAAATAATAAAGATGCCAAAATAAACTGGCAATTTACGACTAAAGACTCTCGGATAAAATTAAAAAGACTTTATCCGTCAATTTAAGCTTGACATGACACTATCTCTATGATTTGAACAAATAGTTTATCTTCGAGTATCTTATCGGATTGATGCGACATATTAATTCCATAAAGGTTCATCTTCCCATTTTGATTTCATACCAAGTGCTTTGGGATCAACATTTGGATATTTATCCAAAAGCTCTTTCAAGTTTTTAGTAAAACTATTTTTCGGTTGAATGATATTTAACAAATACTTCATAAGGCAAAGATGTATATAAAGACGTTGAAATTCATGTTGTTTGGGAACATCCTTAATCCAATTATACGGCGGTTTTGATAACAATTTAGGAGCACCCGGTAGATTTCTGTTCCAAAGACGCGAATGATGGGCACAAAAGTTCCTGATTTGAGCTATCGATTGCAGCCAGCTCGGTAAATATGTATGATTAACAGCTCCAAGCTCTTCTGCAATAACATCTTTTGATATGACTCTATTCTTAAGATTCCCATAAAGTTTTGACAACGCACCAAAACTTGTTTGCTCTAAGCTTTTCCAAGCAGGCGGAAAACGTTTGTCATCTTTATGTTTTTTATTGTGGTTTTTAATTGTAGGATCTTTTGATCTGGACAACTCTTCTTCCAGGTTTGCTAATGTCTTTACTAAAGCCTTACTGTCAATAAATAATTCGAAATTTTGAAACCACCAAGGGTCGAACTCATGAGACAAATAATAAATAAGCTTTGTTCTCAGACTAATTTCAATCTTCTCAATAACACTGAAAATCAATATTCTTAACTGACTATCGAAATAATATAAAGAAATAACATCAGAAAATCTACTATGTTCCTTGAAAACATGCTGTGTTTTATCACTTTGCATTGAATGCCAATATTCACCTAGTCGGTAATAGCTAATATTTGACAATATGTGTTCAGCATTATCGGTGTCTTGAATTTCCAGCCCTCTGCCTATTAAGAGATTTATTTGT
>JAQIDF010000278.1 GCA_027858145.1 Prolixibacteraceae bacterium
TTGTAAACACAAATGTATAAAAACCTTGTTGATTGATACCAAATAATGGTTCAGATAGCTTAATTCATTACACTCCCTTAATCAGAAAAACAACCCGGCAACTTTAGATACAAGGAACGAAAATATCCAGGCCAGGGAAGTGGCATATATAATATTGAACAAGGCCCATTTCCACTTGCCGGTTTCTTTGCGTATGGCCGCTATAACAGCTATACACGGGATGTATATCAGCACAAAAACCAATAGTGCAAGGGTTGTTGGTTTCGAATATATTATTTGACCTACGCGTTCGCCTTTGCTGTATCTCTGGTTTTGCAGTGCTTCACGCAACGAATCTTCATCTTCGCCGGCATATAGTACGCCCATGGTGCTCACCACGATTTCTTTGGCGATAACACCCGAAAGCAGGCTTACGCTGATTTTCCAGTCGAAACCGATTGGCCGCAGTACGGGTTCAATAAAACGTCCCATGTGCCCCAGATAAGAACTGTATTGCTGTTCCTGCCCAATTTTATAATGAAGTTGATTTTCAACATAGTTTAAACTGTCAAGAATCTTTGTTTCATTATTTTCAGCAATTTGGAATTCAGCTGTTTGTTCTTGTGTTTTTATTTCTTGTTGTTGATCTGCAACTTGGTGAAGCTGATGTTCGTATTGTTCAATTTTATCGTTTGAGCGTGGAAAATAGCTGAGAAACCAAACAATAATTGAAGCCCACAGAATGATGCCGCCCATTTTTTTCAGATATTCTTTGGCTTTCATCCACATGTGTCGAATTGCCGAACGAAGGGTAGGTACGCGATACGGCGGCAGCTCCATTACAAAAGGTGCTTCTTTTACCCTGAAAATGGTCTTTTTAAGCAGCAATGCCGTAAGTATCGATACTGCAATGCCGGCAAGGTAAATACCAAATATAACGGTTCCTGCGCTTTGGGGGAAAATGGCCCCTGCAATAAGTATATACACCGGCAAACGTGCACTGCACGACATAAATGGGATAATGAGTATGGTCAGGATTCGATCGCTGCGGTTTTCAAGTGTTCGGGTTGACATGATGGCGGGCACATTGCAACCAAAACCCATAATGAGCGGGATGAAAGACTTTCCGTGAAGGCCTATTAAGTGCATCAGCCTGTCCATTATGAAAGCCACACGCGACATGTAGCCTGTATCTTCCATTAACGAAATGAAAAAGAAAAGTATAACGATGTTGGGCAGAAATACGAGTATACCGCCAACACCACCGAATAAACCATCAACAACAAGGTCGTGTGCCGGACCGGCAGGTAAAATGCTTCCCACAGCATCACCAAGCCAGCTTATTCCCATGTCAATCCAGTCGGCCGGAAACTGGCCTAAAAAGAAAGTGCCCTGGAACATCAGCCATAAAAACAAAAGAAAAATAGGGAACCCAGTATATTTTCCGGTTAAAATGCGGTCGATTTTTTCGGTATTCGATATTTTTCCAAAGCCCCTTTTTTGCTTTAGCGTTTCTTTTAACGCTCCGTGAATAAAGCCATACCGTGCATTAGTAATAAGTGTCGAAGTAGATTCTTTTAATAAATGCTCAAGCCTTGTAATTTCATTTCTGGCGGTATTGAATATCTTTTTGGAATTGTCGAGATATTCAATTTTTTCTCGTGTATGTTCATCGTTTACAAGCAGCCGCAAAGCCAGGTAACGTGATGAAAACTCACGCACATAATTTGATGAAGCCCATATCTGGCGTTGAATAGCATTTATCGATTGTTCAATTTCCTGTCCGTAATTGATATGAATGTGACGTTGGACCGGATTGCTGTATTCAGCCACTTCAATGGCTTTTTTCAATATCTTGTTACATCCCTTCTTGTTTGTTCCGATGGTCCAGACCGTTGGAATTCCGGTTATTTGCGAAAATTGTTCGGTGTTCAGCTCATCACCACTTTTCAGAATCTCATCGTACATATTTAACGACAGGATTACCGGAATGTCCATATCGATGAGCTGTGTTGTTAAAAATAGGTTGCGTTCAAGATTTGTAGAATCAACAACGTTAATGACTACATCGGGATGTTGTTTTAACAGATGGTCGCGTACAAAAAGCTCGTCAGGCGAATTGGGCGATAATGAATATGTTCCGGGCAGGTCGGTAATGTTGATGATATAGTCCTTGAAATGAATACGTGCCTTTTTAGCATCAACAGTAACACCCGAATAGTTGCCTACATGCTCGTGTTTACCGGTAATAGCATTAAAAATGGAAGTTTTTCCGCAGTTAGGGTTTCCGACAAAAGCAATGTTGATTTCTTTTACAGGCTTTATATTTTTTGTGACTTCTTTACTGAAAGACAAAGTGCCATTATACTCAGGGACCAAACGACTGGCTTGTTCAGCAGGAACTACTTCAATAAGTGCAGCTTCGCTTCGACGAAGGGAGATGTTGTACCCCAAAATCTGGTATTCTATAGGGTCGCGGAAAGGGGCATTTTTCAGTAC
>JAQIDF010000283.1 GCA_027858145.1 Prolixibacteraceae bacterium
AAGACTCTATTTTCTATTTTGACAAACAAAGGCCACCCCACAAAAAATATTTAAGAACAGGTTTGACCTGTATTTTCATTTCATCAAAACACGACCGGAAAAAGGCATAAGGGAAAAAAAGAAAAACATCAAGTCAAAAAGTCAAAGCGGGGGGATCTCCTGCAGGAAAAAAAAGAAATACCGGCCGTTACGTTACATTTTTAAACGGACAACTATTTGTTTTACAGATTTTTTATATTTTTGTCAGAAACGGAATTCACTATGAAAAAATGTGCTTATTGCGGGGAGCCAATTATTGGCAAGCAGAAAACAGCTAAATTTTGCAGCGATATTTGCCGTTTAAGGGCTTATAGGGTGCGACATGGTATAGAGGAACCTTTTAAACTTAAAAAGGGCAAAAAACAGCCTGAAAATGATTTTTTAGAAACCTCTCCAAAAATCAAATCTTACACCTGCAAAAATGCTCGTTTTTATTCGCCTGTAGCAAAGTGGGGGGAACTCTTGATTTGTGATAATTGCGGAGCGGTTTGGCAACGCCTGGACAAAGACCCCCGGATGAAGAACCAGGAACCGGAAGAAAATGATTAAAAAAATAAGTTAGGAGCGAGCAATGAGGATTTTGGCTTTGTGGCCAATCCTCAAAATTTAATTAAGTGGCCTTTTCTCGACCTTTTTTTCCGGTAGTCTTTTTGGTTGGATATCTCATTTTGAAAATTTCATTGTCGCTTTGCTTTTCGGCTCCTTTCATAAAGAAATTAAAGGCTTGCGGTTTAGATGCTGTCTTTTCTCGCAGACCTTTTAAATCTTTGTATCGCTGATTACAAAAGCGGTCTCCTTCATCGGTGCAGGCTCCTGTTATTTCAATTGCCTTTTCACTTGTAACGCCAAGACAGCTCTGGAGGAATTTCATTATTTCATAAAATAACTCAAAAGCTACTCCCTTGCGAAGTTCTTCCAGCCGTTCATCTTGTGACTTGTATCGAGGATGAATTTTAAATACTAATTGATCGTGAGGTTTGCGCCCTTTGCCCCCTTGCTGCTTTAGTTCCTCGCTTGTCTCGGTAGAGTATTCAAACCAAATATCTGAATTTTCATTGTTATACATTTCCTCTTTTGCAGGTTCTAAAACAAGTCTTTTCAAGTTGCTTAAATTGTGAGATACTTTAAATTTCTGTTTGAATTCGTCTATTTTTATCCTCCAAGCACCTTTACTCTTCCAACTGCAAAGCATTTTATATAATCTCTTACTATGCCCACCAGACAGGGTCATCGATGAGAGTTTATTGTAGTATGTTTTTCCCGGTTCCGGGCCATCAATCCATAAAAGGAACGGTAGTGCATCTGTGTTTACTTTGACTTGAACATAGTTGTCAGATTTTAGGATAGTGGGAAACAAAACACCATCGACTTCCACTTCTTGTCCGTTCTTTGGGCTTATATAGGTATATCCAAATTCTCTGTGTTTTATCTTTTTGAGCCGCTTAAATGCATCAGCAGGGAGTAGAGTTGGTGCGATCTCTTTTAAGTCAAGATTCAAAACAGGCTCGCCCCATAGGTTTCTGTCCATCAGTTTGCCGTTATATAACTCGTTTTTAAAGCTATCCATTACAAGGGTAAATAGATTTTCTTCTAATGCTGTAATAGCATAGCGCATCATCGTAACCTTGTTTGGTTGGATGATTGTGTCGGGATGTAGTGGTTTGTCTTTCATAATTCAAAGATAATAAAAATACATAATAAAAAAATGTATCTTTAATTAAGGGTATAACATCGCAAAATGTATTTTTAATTATCGCAAAATGTATCTTTAATTGGGAGATAGCATCGCAAAATGTATCTTTAATTAAATTCTCGACCTTCTGTGTACCTTGTCTGGGCTGGGATGCAGAAGGTTGGAAAAACCACTACAATAAGAGTACTCTTCAATAAGTATTACAATAAGAAAGGGCTTCGCCTCAAAAAAGGATGTTTAAGGAAAAGAAAAACCAAACTTATTGAAGAGTACTCCAAATCCATCCCAGAAAAGGCATAAGGGAAAAAGAAAAACATCAAATCAAAAAAGTCAAAGCGGGGGGGAGCTCCTGCAAGGGGAAAAAAGAATTGCCGGCCGTTACGTTACATTTTTAAACGGATAACTATTTGTTTAACAGATTTTTTGTAGTTTTGTCGGAAACGGAATTTACTATGAAAAAATGTGCTTATTGCGGTGGCCCGATCATTGGCAAACAGAAAACAGCTAAATTTTGCAGCGATATTTGCCGTTTAAGAGCTTATAGGGTGCGACATGGTATAGAGGAACCTTTTAAGCCTAAAAAGGGCAAAAAACAGCCTGAAAATGATTTTTTAGAAGCCTCTCCAAAAATCAAATCTTATACCTGTTGTGAAAATGCCCGTTTTTATTCTCCAGTAGCTCGATGGGGGGAACTCCTGATTTGCGATAACTGCGGAGCAATTTGGCAACGCCTGGACAAAGACCCCCGGATGAAGAACCAGGACAATCAAGAATTAAAAGAAAATGATTTAAAAAATAAGTTAGTAGCAAGTTATGTTTGTGAGTACCCACAAACGGAAAAAGCACTTGAAAAACCTGCCCTTCGGTTGGTTTTTTTTGAGAAAAAACATAAAACAAAATGACGAATTCACGCAGAAAGGAACCAGAGCGGATCAGACCCCGACAAATGAAATTTTGGGTAACTGATGAAGAAAAAGAAAGGATACTTAAAAAGGCAAAAGGAAGCCAAAGCCTATCTGATTTTTTACGAAAAATAGCTTTAAAAGGAAGAGTAATCCATCCAGTTCCGGCAATCGACAGAACCACATTTACGGAATTAAACCGAATAGGAAACAACCTGAATCAAATAGCTAGGCATTTGAACTCTGCAGAGGCAAATATTTTTCACAAACGAACAAAGAAAGAATTACAGGAAAGATTAACCTATTTTGATGAAAAACTGGATAAAATTACAAGCAAATTAAATGACCGTAAAGCCTACGAAATAAAAGAAATTAGCGATGATAATTCTTTCCCTTATGCCCTTTTTTCCGGTAGTGATTCAGAAAAATAGCAAGGTGTCTTTTTGTCGGACAAAAAGAACCTTGCCACAGCCCAGCTGCGGATGGTTAATCCCTTCGGTCTCAGGAGATAATTAATGAACTTAAATTCATGGCTCTTTTACAAACTCGGTAAAATTTGACCAGTCTTCTACTCGGAAAGCCCTAATATCACGAACGGAATTTTTAAACCAATCAATTTTCTTTAGTGCATTGATAGCCCTAAATAGATTAGCCATATCGCTGTTTTCGCATAAATAAACACTTCCTTGAGTGTTGTAAAACTCATATTTGCGAAGCTCTGTTTTTATCTCAAAATAGGCGTTGTTATATGGTTTGCCGTAGTGCTGTTTTAGGTCTGTAATGACCATATCGAAAGCTATTGCAAACATGCTTCACTATTGTTTTTATTGAAAAATTGAAAATACTTTTCTTCACCAAAAAAGATTCGTCCCATCTGGTCTTTGATGGCAACAACTAAACCTTTGAAAGGGTTGTTTTCTACGTCAATAACAGTTCCCTCTACCCAATCATTTAATCCTGTCAGCTTCGGATCTGCTTTAGCTTTTTGACCTTTCTCTACTTTCATGATTGACTGTTTTTAT
>JAQIDF010000287.1 GCA_027858145.1 Prolixibacteraceae bacterium
CAAGATGCCTGCAATTAGCCTATATGGAATGAAATATATAATATATTTGGGTTTAAAGCAAGGATTTTATGCATATTTTAGATTGCCGTTAATTTGTGCAGAATTTTTGGGACAGACTATTAGTGACCGTATTTTTTGCCGATGTAGCAGGATTTACCGCATTTTCAGAAAAGCTCGACCCCGAACAGGTCCACCGGATCATGGATGGCGCCTTCAGTATCCTGATGAATGAAATCCATGAATATGAGGGGACCATTAACCAGTTCACCGGAGACGGTGTTATGGCTCTGTTTGGTGCACCAGTAGCCCATGAGGACCATGCCCAACGTGCCTGTCATGCTGCTCTGACAATTCAGAGGGCCATGATCGAATATGGCAAAACTATCATAAGTGACTTTGGCGTGAACTTCAGAATGCGGGTGGGGCTAAATACAGGCCCGGTGGTGGTTGGTTCCATTGGCGACGATTTAAGGATGGATTACACGGCTGTCGGTGACACCGTTAATCTCGCCGCCAGGATGGAGAGCACAGCCAAACCAGGCAAGGTTCTGGTTTCAGAAAATACTTACAGAAGGGTCCGCCGTCACTTTGCATTCGCCCCACTGGGTAAAGTGAAAGTTAAAGGCAAGGAAGATCCTTTGGACGTCTATGAACTCATGGATAAAATCGAAAGGCAAAAATCGGGCATTGACAGACAGATATTTTCGGACATGGTGGGAAGGGAAAAAGAGCTCAACAAAATAGAAATTCAAGTTCTGAAGGCTGTCAACGGTGAAGGTTCTGTTGTGAATATCATCGGTGAGGCAGGCGTGGGCAAATCCAGATTGGTGGCTGAACTCAAAAAGAGGGGAATTATTCACCAAGCAGCTCTTCTCGAAGGAAGGGCCGTCTCCATAGGCAGGAATTTGAGTTTTCACCCTGTTATTGACCTTTTGAAGCAATGGGCGCGAATAGGTGAGCATGACAGCGGGGGAACTGCCTTGAAGAAACTGGAGGATTCCATCCGGTGGGTGTTTCCGGAAGGAATGCACGAGGTGCTGCCTTTTGTTGCCACCCTCATGGGGATGAAGCTTTCAGGCAAATATAAAGAAAGGATCGATGGTATTGATGGCGAGGCCCTGGAAAAACTGGTCCAGAAAAATGTACGGGATCTTTTGGCCAGGGCCTCCGAGAGGACGCCGCTGGTCATCGTGATGGAAGATCTGCACTGGGCAGATTCGAGTTCTATTGAGCTTATGGAGACTCTGATGCGTTTGGTGGGAACGCACAGGGTTCTTTTTGTCAATGTGTTTCGCCCCGGCCACAGGGAAACTGGAGACCGGATCGTTGAAACCATTAAGGAAAAAATTTCGGGTCAACCGGAATTAATGTGGCTGATTTTATCAGTTTTGAGTAAAAATTGAGCAAATTCGACTTGCAAGTATTTTTGCCCCTTACATTATGACAAAAAAATGGATAGTCTAATTAAAGACGATATTTTACTGGAAAGGATTAAAATTTGAGATTAATTGGGCTATGACTTTCGGAGATGTTCGTCTGTCGAGACCATTTCAGAATGTTGGCATGAAGATATGTTTGAGATTTATGTCGAGAAATATCCGTCTTGCAAAATTCATTATATTTCTAAATCCATATCCTCTTCTTTTAATAACTTTAATTTTGTTGTTAAGTCCTTCTACAGGGCCACTAGAAGACCTGTGCGAGAAATAGTTCAGAATATGTGACTTGTAAAATTTGTAAGTTTTTATAAACGATGTGAAAGGATTATGCCCCTTCGTAACATATCCCTCAGTCGATTTAATCCATTCATCTATTTTTTTCTCAGCCAGTTCTTTAGATATCTTCAGTTCAAAGATATTAAAAAGACTCTCTCTGAGATCGTAGCATTCTTTTAAGGACGGCGACATCTCAAAAAGATAATTTAGACGTATCTGTTCATCTACACCTAAATTTTTTTCGTGATGACGAAAGGGCCACATGGTTTGTTTGATATTATTGAGTTTTGTCTCATTATTTTCAAATTCTATTTTTAATTGCTTCACGACTTTCTTTCTCTCTTTATCCACTTTGTCTCCCAAAAGTTTGGCAACGTGGAAACGGTCGATTGTCACAATCCGGTTGAATGTATTATCATCGTTTAGTATCTTTTTTAAAGCCGGAAAATAACTGGCAGACATATCAATTGTAATAGATTCTAAAGAGAGCAATTTATCGCGTGGAATACTATTTAAAAAAGGAAAAATATCCTCATGTTTGCGACCTTTTATCACAGCAAGTATTTTTACCTGGTGTGAAATACTGATATCGGAAATAATTGTCAAATATTGATTATGCCCTTTTCTCAACGCAATTTCATCAATTCCAATTCTGGTTGGAGATAGAAGGTTCCAGTTTATTTCTGTATTTACTCTTCTGGAAAGAATGGCCTCAATGACCTCCTCAGTAGTTTTTAGCTTGTCGGCGACATCCTTTATGGTAGAGTTAATAAGCCACTTTAAGCAGTAATCTTCATATGGAATGGTTTGCTGACCGTTACCACTAAGCCACGGCGGTCGGAATGATGTCGTAGGATTGTTATCACAGTCGGAGCATTTAAATCGGGGCCACTTGACGTGAATGAAAACCCGTTGCTCAAGAATTGGAAGATGTTCAATGACAGTCTCTTCGCAATGACCATGAACATTGGTAATTGTCTTTCCGCATTTATGGCATACGGTTTTTGTAGCCATGCATGAAACATAAATATGATAATCTCCAAATTCGTCTATTTTAATAGATTTTATTTTAATATGGCTTAAACCAAGTTCAATTATGAATTTTGTCTTTCTGTTTTTTTTACTCATGCATTTGACCTTTTTGAAGTTTCAATATTTTACTTCAATATAGATCAAAACGATTGGTTTGTCTCTATAAAAATAAAATCTTTTGTATTTTTTTTATTTTTACCTGGAATTCCTTTATTATCAGTA
>JAQIDF010000352.1 GCA_027858145.1 Prolixibacteraceae bacterium
CATAAAAACAGCATTAACAACAAACGCCATTATTATTATCATGTTTCCTGTAAATTCATCGGCTGATTCAGCTATAATTTTACCGGCCAATGCAATTACCCCACCCGAAAAAATAGCTATTGAAACATATTTAGAATCTGTTTTAAATCCTGCCAAACCCATGATAATTGGCAACGTAAATGCACCAGAATAAACCGTTAAAGCCATTAACAACATTCCAATTATAGAAGAAAAATTTAAAGCAATTACTATACTTATAACTCCAAGTAAAGCAATTACAATTCGGGTTTTGAGAATACTGGCAATCGAAAAATTGTTTTTTTCAAATAAATCAGTAATAATTATTGAAGCACTTAACATTGAGGTATCAGCTGAGGATAAAACAGCACTGAGTAATGCTAGTATTACCAAAGGCAACAACCATTCGGGCAGCACAATTAATCCTATGTTAATCAGTTTTGCACCGCCCGTTGTTGTCGAATAGTTTAAAGATTCTCCTAAAACACTTAAGTAACCAATTATAAACGCAATAGGAATCAAAATAGCAGCAGTAGTTATGATAGCATGTTTAGCCGTTTTCTCATTCTTTGCACTAAATATTCTGGAATAAATATCAGGTCCGGCAGTAAAAGTTGTGGAATATGTTATAATAAGTAAAAACAAGCTAAAGGGGGTAAAATCGGCATTAAACGGGAAATCAAACTGTCTTACATGAAATGCAGGCTCATAAAAATATGCCATTGAAGATATTAATATCAAACCTAAAAGAATCAAGACAGACTGAAAAGCATCGGTTTTTAGAATTGACACCTGCCCACCTGCAATAGTGTAAGTAATAAAAACTATACCGGCAATTAAAACACTTGCAGTATAGCTGATTTCGATAAAACTTGTCAGAATTTTTGCTGCTGCAATTACCTGGGCAGCAATAATCCCCAACCAGGCTACAGGAATAATTACAGATGAAATGTCTTTAGGTTTCTTTCCATATAAATCTTCCAGTAATTCAGGTAAAGTGAACCGTCCTATTTTATTAATTTTTTTTACCAGTGGCAAAAGCCCAAGCAGGCCAATTGAAGCACAAAGCATAAACCACGATGTTGTCCAACCCATATTGCTGCCGGCATCAACAGAACCTATTACTGCCGAACCACCTAATATTGTAGCAATCAGGCTCCCGGTTATAGCGATGTACGATCCTTTTTTGCGGGCAATAAAAAAATCAGAGTAATTTCTGATCTTTTTAAAACTGAAATAAGCAATAAATGCTAATATGATTAAGTATACAACTAAAAAATATATTGACATTATAATCTACGAGTTAACTAATACTTGTGTTAAAATATTATTTAATTTTTCAATACTAACAGGTTTCTTTAAAAAAAACAATCCCTCTTTATTCGTTGTTTTAGAATCATTTGTTTTTACTATAATAACATTCACGTTACTATTCATTTCTGTGAATGATGAAAATTGATTAAGATCACTCTTCTCCTCTAAATTTTCATCTAATATTACAACTTCTATTCCCGATAAATTATTTCGATAAAATCGTAGCGCGCTATTTACATTTTTAAACCCAATTACATTATAACCCAGTTGTTTCAATAATTCCACCATCACAGTCCGAACAACATCTTCACTGTTTACTATTAAAACATTAGCATTAAAACCCGGCATGTAAAACTCATCAGGCTTTGCTAACGAAAGGGCATGATCATCATCAACAACGGGTAAATATATACTAACAACTGTGCCCTTTTTATCTCTTGACTTAATCAATATTTCACCCTCATAACTAACTACCAGCCTTCGGGCTACGGCAAGACCCAATCCTGCATGATCCCAGGGCTCCCGTGTTGTAAAAAAAGGTTTGAAAACATGCTTGATATTATCACTTTTTATACCTTCTCCATCGTCTGACATACGAATTCGCAGATACTTACCTTTTTTAAGTTCAATATCACTAATTTTTGTTGTCGCGTTAAAATAAACAATTTTTGAATTCACATCAATGTTCCCTTTGTTTTGCGATGCTTCAACTGCATTGTTTAATATATTCTGAAAAATAATTCGCATATGAACCGGATTAGCTAATATATGATACTTTTCATCTGAATAATCCTTGTGAACAGAAATATCTTTGTTTGCTAATGCATCGCTAAAAACATCATCTATAATTGATTTAAGCTCAACCTCGCATTTCATTATCTGAAGTGGATGCTTAAATGCCAATAAGCTTGAATTTTCATAGCTTAAGACCTGAACTGATTGGAATATATTATCCAAAATTGATGCTTTATTTTCATCTTCATTCAATGTTGAAATAAAAGAAACATTTGACTGTATAATCGATATATTTCTATGAACCTTTTCGGCAAAACTATGCGCCAATTTACTTAACACCTGTTTTTGCCCCCTAACAACATTGGTGTCAAATTTCTCGATATCTTTAGTTACGTCATTAACAACCTGTATTACATAACTCACGTCTCCATATTCATCATTATACTTTGAATAATATGAGCTAACATAAAGTTCTGCTTTGTCAGTAGGGTTAGGCTGAATACCATAGACATCGCTGACATGATTTTTAATTCCTGAAAACAACTCACCAACACCTGCAACAATATCACTTATATGGCTGGTTTTTACATGCTTGTCAATTGTTGTATTCAATAATTCGTCTTTTGGTTTTTTGAATGTTTGTGCGTATGAGTTGTTGCACAATACAATTTCCCTTTTCTTATTAAGAATAGCAATACCTAATGGTGAATGCTCAAAGATTGATGTATATCGGCTAAGTTTCTTATTTAATATAACATTTTGTTTGTGGTTTTCCGTAATATCCCTCACAACTAACAATATCCCTTCAGATGAAATCAGATCAGCCTTTTGAATCTCAAAAAATAAAACCCTGTTTGGAAACAATTTCTGGTTAAAAGACATATTGCCAAAGTCGCCACTCAATATATCACTATATTTCAATGGCTTATGATTATTCATTATAAATAAGTCATTAAAATATATTTTAGAATCGTCATCAACTTCAATATCAAAAAGACGGGTTAAAACCGGATTGTAAAGCAGTGACTCTCCTTTTTGATTAAATAAAGCAATACCGGCTTTTGAGTAATTCACTGCATTCTTATAGCTGAAATTTTGATCTGACAGTCCTTCAATTTGTCTTTTATAAATATCAATATTTTCAAAATAAAAAATATAACTATCTGATTCACCAAAATCAGCTTGCAGTGCTTCAATATATAATTTTACAATAATGTTGTTTGTGAGCAAGCATTCAAGGGCATAAATAGTTATTTTTCGGGTTTTAAGTTTTGCTAATGCTAATTTTATTTCTTTAATATCGACATCCTGAAAAATATTAGACAAATATTTTTTTTCAGTTGATGAGTACAATCGAATATCAACCATTTCATAAAACTGCTTGTTGGCTCTTATCAAATTCAGATCGGAATCAGCATAAGCAATCGCGAATGGATTATTCTCAACAGTCTCTCTACTTAATATTTCACTTTCAGAAAGTTTAATCTCATTTCGTTTTCTTTTATTAATATCAATAAGAAGTATCATTAAGGCTTTATGATCATTGTAATTAATGTTCGTAAATAATACTTCAACCCATTTCACCCTGTTGTTTTTTGTCTGTATCCTGACATCGATAATTTCTTTTTTGATATTCTTATTCAGCACATTATTATAAATAGCTGCAACTGCTTCTTTATCTTCATGGATTACCATATCAAGCACCGAATCATGCTCATTTTTTATCTCTTTCACACTGTACCCCAGCAATTTTTCACTGTTCTCATTTACATAAACAATCTCATCATCCTGATATATAAGC
Source organism: Prolixibacteraceae bacterium (assembly GCA_027858145.1). Classification (GTDB taxonomy): domain Bacteria; phylum Bacteroidota; class Bacteroidia; order Bacteroidales; family Prolixibacteraceae; genus Roseimarinus. The sequence goes on from JAQIDF010000352.1 coordinate 3,869, forward strand.
ATAGCCTGAGAAGTGTTTTTCATGAGTTGCTTATTCAGCAATAATTCATTTTTAAAGTGCAATTCTTGTTGCTTATAAGATGTTACATCCTGAAAAACGCCCCGAAAACCAACATGACGTTGCTGCTCGTCATATTCGGGGTACACATAAGACGATATAAAACGAATTGAATTTTTTTCAATTATTCTGAAAACACATAATTTCACGGGGTTTTTTTCATCATTGCTAAAAAACTGTGAAACAAAAAGATGATAATCTTCGGGGTGAACAAGGTTTTCAATACTTTTTAAGGTTATAGTTTGCTGTGGAGAAAAACCAAACAAAGCTAATGTTTCATCAGGAGCTGTAATAACCATACTTTTCAGGTTTAGCCCCCATACGCCCATTTTTGCTTCTTTGGCTGCTTCAACGTACCGGTTGGTTTGTTTGATATACCTTTTTTCCTGCACTTTATAACGAGTGATGTCAATATGGGTACCTATAAATTTTTGAGGTTTTCCGTTTTTAGTGTATGAATATATTTCACCGGAAGCATTAATCCATTTATAACTTCCGTTTTTACATCTCATCCTAAAAGTTACGTCAAACACAGATGATTTTTTCTCAACATAAGCTTCTATCTGATTAAAAACATAGGTGATATCGTCTTTATGTACTCTTTTCTCAAATTCTTCAAACCGGTTTGAAATTTCATCAGGTTCAAATCCAATTATACTTTTCCAAACATCAGAATAATAAACCTCATTTGTTACGATATCCCACTCCCACACACCTATGTTGCTTATTTTTAACGAGTGCCTCCACCGCTTTTCATTAGAAATCAATTCATTTTCAAGTCGTTTATTAGAACTCACATCCCAAATTGAAGCAACTATATATTCTTCGTCTTTAAATTTAAATGAAGAAAGCTTCATTTTTGATGTAAAAACATGTTTTCTGTCGTATAAAAAAAGCCACTCTACTTCAACTTCTTCATTGCGATGCGTTAAATGCAGCTGTTCTGCTATTTTGATTCGTGACTCAATATTTCCGTTCTGCTTTTCAGGTGACAACTCCCACAATGCTTTTCCTTTGAGCCCGGTTTCAGGTACACCAAATAATGCCATGGCCTTTTTGTTGTATCTGGTAATCGTATTGCCGGTTATGATAAGAACTGCTGTGTTTAAATTATCAAGCAATTTTGATAATCTTTTCTCACTTTCAACGATCCGGGCATTCTCTTTTATTCTATTCTCAATATTCCGAATTGATAAAACATATACTTTTCGTCCTCCCCAATTAAAAAAAGAACATGAAGATTCAACCTGAAATAATGAATTATCCTTCCTAATCATTTTCACCCGGATTTCACACCTGGATTGAACATTGTTTATTGCTTCAACATAGGAATCCCTGTTATAAATAATATCAAATATTTCAGAACCTGTTAATTCATCTTTTGAATACCCTGTCATTGATGTGCCGGCAGTATTCACATCAAGTATTCTCCCTGTGGCATCTTCAACCATAAAAATTGCATCGTTGCTACGTAAAAACAATTCCCGGTATTTGACCTCACTTTCACGCACAGCGTTATCGACATCAACCAAAAGAGATACATCACGCCAGACTGTTGCGATAGTACCGGGCGATGGTAAATAAATTAGCACATCATAAAAGGAATCGAACTCTGAAATAAATAAACGATCTTGCTGAGGCTCTCCGGTTATACATGATATTTTTAAAAGCGAAAACAGCTTGTCAAAGAAATTACGCTGGTTGTTTAAGCTGTATTCTAGAATATCACTTTTACGAATATCATATTTTTTGAGAAAAGCATTATTTACATCAACAAACCTGAAATCAACAATCTCCCTTTTTTCGTTATAAACTGGTTTAAATATTATAAATATATCGGTTAGCTTTTCATATATGTTTTTATATGTTTTTTTCTTCTCTTCCTGAATTCCGTTCATAAAATAAGAATCGGTAATATCAATTGCAGTACCGGTAATATATACCTCTCCATCCTGCTCTAATACTTTACCACGGAATTCAATATATTTACTACTGTGATCCTGACTGAAAATATGTATAATTTGATTTATCGAAGAAAGCTTTCCGGCTAATACTTCCTCCCTAATATTTAATATATTTTCACCCTCACTTTCTGTAAGATATTCTTTTATTTTTTCAAAACTTATATATTCTCTATCGGGAGTTTTTTCAATATCCAAAAAGTTGTAAACTTCATCAGAAAAGAAAAAATTACGCGTTGCAAACGAATAATACCAATAACCAAAGCTTGCAATTAATTTTGCTTCTGCAAACAATTTATCTCTCAGCCTGATATCATCGCCTTGATTATCTGACGTATTATTATTTGTGTTTTTGTTATTCACAGTTTTAAATATCTTATTATAATTTCGCTTTATAAGATACAATTTTTAATGACTCTCACGAATTTGTGAGCCTTCAAAAAAAGTAAACATTAAAATTAACAATTTTAAACATTATAATTGTAATATTCCAATTGTCACTACAACTAATTTTTGTGTAAACACTTACAAATGTAGGTTGATTTCGTTTAACTCAAAAGCATAGTTACATATACCTTCAAAGATTTTTGTTTATTGCTGATAAGATGATTATACTATCTTTGCATTTGAAAATTTAAAATCTACAATTATGAATATAGCTCTAATAGGATATGGCCGGATGGGTCAGGAAATTGAAAAAATTGCCAAAGAAAGGGGACACAAAACAACACTCATTATCGATATAGATAATCCAGATGATTTAAATGCTGAAAATCTTAAAAATGTAGATGTAGCGATTGAATTCACTATTCCTAAAGCTGCTATCAACAACTATAAAACATGTTTCGATGAAGGTGTCCCAGTTGTGAGCGGGACTACAGGATGGCTTGAAAAATGGGACGAAGTAACCGAGTATTGTAAAGCAAAAGACAGTGCCTTCTTTTATGCATCTAATTTCAGTTTAGGGGTGAATTTATTTTTCGACTTCAACCGTAAACTTGCACGCATGATGAAACCATTCGATCAGTACAAAGTTGAAATGACTGAAGTTCATCACACCAAAAAGCTAGATGCTCCGAGTGGAACAGCCATTTCACTGGCCGAAGATATTATTAACGAATATGACCAGTTGTCTAAATGGGTAAACACCCCCAGCAATAATAAAAACGAGCTCGGTATAATTTCAGAACGTGAAGGTGATGTACCCGGAATTCACACCATTAAGTACGATTCGGATGTTGATTACATTGAAATTACGCATAGTGCAAAATCACGTACAGGATTTGCACTAGGCGCCGTTATTGCTGCTGAATATACAGCTAAAAACAAAGGCATCCTGTCAATGAACGAGATGCTAAACCTTGACGATTAATTCTACTTATTAAGAAAAAATGAAAAACATTACAATTAACAAATGGATCAAATTTGCCTTTTGGGGATTACTTTACCTGCTATGGGTTATATGGTTAGGTAATTACTGGTTTCTGATTGGCTTAGCTGTCATTTTCGATATTTACATCACTAAAAAAGTACACTGGGCTTTCTGGAAAAAGAAAAACCCACCCAATGGAAAGCAAACCAAAACAGTTGAATGGATTGATGCTGTTATTTTTGCAGTGATTGCTGCATCATTTATAAGATTGTTCTTCTTCGAGGCATATGTTATTCCTACTTCATCGATGGAAAAGTCGATGATGGTTGGCGATTACTTATTTGTAAGTAAAGTGGCATATGGACCAAAACTCCCAAATACGCCACTTTCATTCCCGTTTGTTCATCAATCTATGCCTTTAACCAATCACAAGGTTAAGTCGTACCT